>JADGAB010000002.1:29933-44052 GCA_015232245.1 Magnetococcales bacterium
GTTGAGTTCATCACCGTGAGGCAAAAATAATCGACGCCATTTTTCTGGATCGTTTCTCCCTGGTTCGCCACACCCTGTGGGATCGCCCAGACATCGCACAGGGAAGAGATTTCTCCATAGGGCGCGGGCATGTAGCTGTTGTTCACCAGAGTCAGCGGGAAAAACGGCACCGTGAATCCGGACCCGGCATCCGGTGTTTTCTGATCCGCGCCGTTTAACCATTGGAACAGCCAGTATGGCGTACCAAGTATCCCCGCATAGACGTAAAAGCTGGCGGTGGAGCCGGTGTATGAGATTCGGTTCTTATCAATAAGACTTGTCGCATAGGCGTTTGATCCGTATGAGCTGGCGGCAACGTCGCCAAGATTGATGAACACGAAGGTTGGATATCCTGCGGCGACCGTATCCCACGGGCAGAACCGGCTCCGCTCGAAACAGCCGGAGGGTCCGTTGTTGATCTGGCTGCCCCAGTTGCCATTGACGTTGCTGCATAACATCAGATATCTGGCACTGGCGAAGATGTAGACCGTACCGGAGACAAGCAACTTCCCGGCGGATGTTTGCGACATCCTCTGGCTGGAGTTGCTGGCATCGGATCCATAGGCCTTGTTGGTCCCGGCATGGTTTACCGCGTCCCATGTCTCCCAGACGTTGGTCTGCAAGGCACCGGAGCCGCCGTTGTCGGCAATGATGCCCACATACTTGAATTTGGTTGCATCGTCCAGTAATGGCGATTTAATGACTTTAGTAAAAGATCCGGCAGATGAATCATGCAGGGACCAACCGGCTGGGATGGTGGCCGTGATGGAGGTCGCGCCCTTGTTGCAAGTGGCGGACAGGTTGTTGACATTGGTCTCGCCGGTCAAAATCGCAATGAGATCGTCCAGAACATTTTGCTGGGTTCCATTGGCGGAATAATTGTAGGTTGCGAACATCACGGCTCCCCGGTGTCACGATGGGTAAGTGCCAAGCACCTCGAGCGTGCTTTTTTTGAGAACCTGGGCGTTGTAAATATTGGTGTATCCCCAACCCTTGCGCGTTTTTTTCGCCTTTACGAAGGGCAGGCTGCCGGTCAGAGGAAACGACGACACCGGCACCGGAATGCGCCAACCGTAGACGGTGACGATCCCGTCCTTGATCACGCAAGAGTGCAGGATCCTCACGACCAGTCCGCCACAATCCGGGTTGAAATCGAAGTTGCCAAGCGAGAAAGTCACCTCCTGGCCGATCAAAACGCCCCGGTCCCTGAACCGTTTGCGCGCGGACGGGCACTCTTCCAGGGTGAACAGTTGGTTGGTGTCGATGGTTTCGATGATGCCATAAGAATTCTGCCCGTCCGACATCGCCGGACCTTCGCTGATGGTGGGCAGCACATGCAACCGTTGCAAAGGGCGAATGCCAAGGTTTTTGATGGGCGGTTCCGCCGCGAATCCATAGATGGACCACCGGTACACCCAGGGATACAGCCCTGACCGTTCCGTGAGGTTCCAACTGTCCGACCACCAGCCACGCTCGCCCTGCCACACATCCCAATTCCAAACCTGCGCGGGCCAATCGTCCAGATAGGGAGGTTGCCAGGGGACCATCAGGTTGCCGCTGCTGGATGCGGTCAGAGTGGCCACCGGATGGTTGTAGGGATCGCCTCCCAGGGTGCCGTTCAGGGCGGCCACGGCATACAGGGTACCCAGATGCCAATAACCAGAGGTGGGTTCCGAGTGCCAGTTCAGCACCCGCTTGGTGATGTAGCTCACGCAGAAAAGCGGGAGCAACGCATCCTCCTGCGCCAACCGCGCGCCAACGATTTGCTGGAATGGACCAGCTTTCATCACGGGAAGAGTCATTTATTGAGCATCCTTAATTTCATGATGCGTTTGGTATCCTCATCCTGGGCCTCAAAGTAGGTGATTTTTTCCACCTCCACGTAGACGTTGGGATCCGCTTCATCCAGATAGATTTTTTCCGTAGCAGTTTTTCTGGTGCCGTCGATTTCTGTCAATTTATCGGTGTCGTCATCCAAACCAGGCAGACCGGTGATTTGAATTCCTGGACACCCCTTTGGCCAGAACTCTCTCTTGAAGGATGCGACGGCAGCAGCGTTGTCGGACAGGATGAGCAGTTGTACGGGTGGAATCTGCGCGGTGGTGATGTCGCCCCTGGCCCAGGCCGTTTGCATTTCTTCAAACACACCGGGAGGCGCGGCATTTTGTCCGTTGTCATAGGTGACGTTGACCATGGCGTATCCTGGGCTGTATTCGACGATAATGGCCCCGAAGGCCTCCTCTTGCGTGTAGAACGCGCCATGATCCTTGTCGTAGACCGGCGCGGGAATCGTGTCTCCATCCCGGTTGCGGAATATGCTTTTGTGAATGACGGTTGCATTCGGGCTGTCATAGTTGTACCGAAGGCTTTTCCGGATCTCGCCTGACCAGGAAATGGCTTCCCTGATTTGATCGCCCCTGTTCCCCTTCACCTCCGCAACGCTTGATTTGATCTGTTCGGTCGCCGTTTCAAGCATCCCTTTCCAATTGATCGGTTTGGCAACCCCGAAAGAGGCATTGCTCGAACTGGCTGTCGGATTGGCGACCGATGGTTTCCACGCTGGCTTTTTCGATGAAAAGACACTGCCTCCACCGCCATCAACAAACACCTTGATGGATGCCGCATTCACCTTGGAGCAATAAACCTTGATGCGCTTTCTTCCGGGGGCGATCATGTTCAATATCGGAGGGATGCCAGCTTTGGCACCACGCCAGACGGCCACTTCCCAGGAGATGATTTTGACGGTGAGATCGGGCGAAAATTCCACCTGGACTGGGGAGTCGCCAACCAAGCCAGTCTCATCCACCATTACATCAAAGGTCGTCGATTTGTCGAACGATCCAAAATTTACTTGGAGATCTGCAGAGATTTCGGCCATTACTCGCTCTCCCCGGAAATTCCGATGATCACCTTGTTGCCTGACAGCGAGGAGGTGTTCGGCGGAATGATGCGCTTCTCCCAAATAGGGTACGCTGCCGGGTGGGTCTTGAACCGGAGGACATCCCCGTTGGCCCAGGTTCCAGAGAACAAGGCCGATGCGAGCGTGAAATAGGGTGCGGAATATGCGGCGTTGTTGGGCGCGAAATCGGCGTTGATGGTGCCACCACCCACAGACCCAGCCGTGTCACCGACGCAGGAGAAGGTCGTGGCATTGGAGAAAGTAATCGTCCATGTCTGCTCACACCCGGCGATGGAATTCACCATACGCAAATCGGTCAGCAGGGTTGGAATGGCTCCAGAACCGTTCCATCCATTGTATTGCCCGGCGGTGGAGAGGATCTGCCAATCGCTGGTGTTGCCGAAAATATCCCCGGCCTCGATCACCGATGACACCCTGGTGTTGGAAGCGGAGTAGACATTCTCGATCACGGCATCCAGTCGCAGCACAATCGTCGCGGTTGAGCCATTCCAGACGATGGGAGTGGTGCTGATACGCAAGAATTCCTCGGTCCCAACGAGGTCGTCCACCGAGGTTTTGTTCGTGATGCGGATCAATCCACCGGTGCGAAAGATCAAATCCGCGCCATTTTCCGTGTTCAGCACCAGTGTCGCGCCGCCTGCGCCTTGCTGGTCTGGGATATTGGCGTCCAGGGTGGCGGCCCCGTAATAGGTGTGGGAAACACTGGAGACGTTTGATTGTGTGTCCGTCTGGGTGCCAGGGAAGAGCAAAACCCGGTCGCCACCTGATGTCAGGGTGTCCACAAAAATCCGTGCGTCCACCAGTTTCAGGTTGTCCGCATTGGCAATTTTTATGAACACTTTGCGGTATTTTGTGGAACCGTTTTTGCGCTCGCTGGCCGGAACGTCGGGCCAGACGTTGTTCTTGACCCCCAGAGCGGATTCGACATCGGACATGCGGCCCCCGTTGCCATCGGAATCGCTGACGATCTGCGCTTTCATGTATCGGATGTCGCTGTTTGCAATGCTCATGTCATACCTGCGTTACGGTTGGTGTGGTGTTATTGCGCCTGCATCAGCTTGATCAGCCCGTTGAAGAATCCGGCATGTGGGAAAATCGGCGTGAAGGAGGTGGCTGGCTGGTCCTGGTGCCGGAACATCACCTGGAAGGTCTCGTCATCCAGAATCAGGTCGAACACGCCGCCTGGTTGCATGGCCATGGCGTGGATTGCCTCCACCTGGGCGAGGGTGAGCCATGTCACGTCGCCTTCGGCTTCCAGATCGATGGGGCGGCCCCCAACCAGTGCGCTTCCCCACACGATATTCTGCCCACCCAGGGTACGCGCCGTCTCCTGGGCCACTGGGGCCCATTCGTACCGGTTCTTCCACTGGATAGAATCTGGCAAGATCAGGTCGCCAAGCTTGATCACCGCATTCTCCGATCATACTCTCGCAAGGTATTCACAATCCCACGGATATCTGCCGGGGGCGCGGTAATGGATGCCGACCGACGACCATCCGTGGACAGATCGAGCCGCATCACTTCCGTGACCTGTGGGGTGACAGCCCCGCCACCAGCGAATGCCACCTGTGGAATCATCGGAATCACCAGATTGCGCACCACGCCGCCCATCTCGAAACGGGGAATGGACGGCATCTTGAAACGGGGCATGGCATTCACCAGCCCCCCATGGGCGAAACGGGAAACGTCGGCAGGCTTCATCTGCATCCGGTTCATGGCCTGCAACCGGTCCAGACCGTACAGGCGCACGGCAAACCGGTTGAACACGAATTCGCCCGCTTCCAGCAAGGCCGGAATTCTGTCCCCGCCGCCCCAACCGGGCAGGAAACCTCCACGGTCAAAGCCCGGCACGGACCCCTGGTCGGGCGTGGCACTCCTCTGCTCGACGTAATTGACCACAACGGTTTTTCCTGAAGGGATCTCCGCGATCCGGGCAATCAGGGTGTCGATTGCGCTCATGGCGGCACCGACTTCGGCGTCGAATGTCACTCTGGGCGCGTCCGGGACCGTCGCCTTGAACTCCTTGAATTTGGCCATCAGCCCGTCGATGGAACCGGTGGCGGACACGGTGTCGAACGAGGCTTTCACCTCCGGTTGCCACGTTGCGAATTCGGTCTTGAATCTCTCGAAAACGCGGGAAACGAGATCCAGACTCGTCTGGGCTTTGGCGGTTTCTCCGGCCAGGACATCCTTGGGCACGGACTCCAACGCGGTCGCGCCGCCCTGGAGTTCAGCCTTGATGATCACCACCCGCTCTTTTTTCTCCAGAAGGTCGTCGATTTCCTTTCCGGCTTCCCGGATCTTGTCCAGGTTGGCGGTGATGATCAGGTTGTGGTCTTTGACCAGCGCGGCGTCCACCTCCTTCAGGGTATCCCGCAATCTGCCCAGCTTGTCGGTCGAGGCCTCCGCCGATTTCTGCAGGGCGTCGGCAGCACCTGCCTTGGCCTTTTCTTCTTCGGTGAACGCCTGATTCTCGATTTGCGCGGCGTCCTGGATCTGCTTGATGGCGCGGGCCGCCGCCGTTTTCGAGTCCACGACCACCTTGTCGCCCCGGCTCACTGCATCAGATGTTGACTCGGCCAGGGCGATCATCTTGTCGGCGTGTTTGCGGGCAAGTTCAAAATTCCCGGCCTGCAATGCCGCCTCGGCCTGGGTTTGCGCTTCAGCGATGCGTTTTTGCCGGGACATGTAGACCTGCGCGGGGTCCATGCCTTTCTCTTTGACGCTGGCCACGCGATCCGCGACAGATGAGTTAAAATCCTTGCGTTGCTCGGCCAGTTGCTTGGCTTCATCCCTGAGCCGTTTCTCCTCGGCGATCATTTTGTCGATGTTCTGGCGGTAGGCGGATGCCGTTCTCTCCAGAACGCCCCGCTGGGACTGCAACCGTTCCTCGTCCACTCTGGCGGCATCGAGGCCCAGCCGTTTGGCGTTATCGATTTTGGTCTGGAACTCTTTTCTCGATATTGCTGTTGCCTGCGTCAGGTAGCGATCCGCCTCCCTTAATTTGGCCTCGGTCTCCTCAATGGCCATGGCATTGGTGGCTTGCAGCATGGCCCGTTGGGAGAAGTTCTGTCTCTGCGCCTCCCGTTCCGCACCCGATGCCAGGAACTGGGATTGTCTGCTTTCGTCGCCAGCCATGGCCTGCAACTTGTCCCGGCGATTGGCGAATTGCTCGTCCATGGCCTGGGTGATTGTGTCGAATGCGGATGTGGCGGCATCGGCCAGGGATTTATAAGATTTGGTTTCGTCGTCTACCGCTTCTTTCAGTTTTCCCCGGTGCAAAAGCAGGGACTCGTGATATTTTCCAAGTTGCAAGTCAGCGGTACCGATGGCGTCCACGAATCCTTTTTTCGCGGCGGCAGTGGGGCCGGAGATGGCGATGGAGAATTGTTTGAAGGTGTCGCTGAGTGAGTTCACTTTTCCAGAAGCGGATGCCGCCGCTTCGGTCATGCCCCGGAAAATGGTGAGAACCTGCTCTTTGGTTGAGGGGTCGGCGTGGATTCCCTCCATGGCCCGGCCCAGATCTTCCACCGACATCCCGGCTTTTTTGGCTTCTGCCATTGTCTTGTTGATGGCGGAAGCCACCTCGTCATGGGTGCGGCGCAACTCGCTGCCAGCGACTTTGTTTCGCTCAAGGGTGCCGTTCAAGCGGTCCATTTGCTGCCAGTTCTTCTGGGATGGGGTCTGCGTTTCGCCCGTGGCACCATAGCGTTTTTGCATGCTTTCCAAGTAGGCGTCCAACTCCTTCCTCGTGGCCCGAATCGCTTGGGCCTGCGTCTCCATTTGTGATGCCAAGTCGTAACTGTCTTTCTGCTTGAGTTGTCCGAGAAATTTATCCAGCTTTCCGGCGTTCCCCTCGGCGGCATCGCCCACTTTGGCCATGATGCGTCCCTGGGCGTCCAGGGAGAGATTGGCTTCCGGCAACACCATGGCCAATTTCTCTTCCGCCTCGGTATGCTCTTTGGTGCCTTCCTT
This sequence comes from Magnetococcales bacterium, assembly GCA_015232245.1. Lineage (GTDB taxonomy): Bacteria > Pseudomonadota > Magnetococcia > Magnetococcales > Magnetaquicoccaceae > Magnetaquiglobus. The sequence continues at coordinate 36,868 of JADGAB010000002.1, forward strand.
GGTGCTGGCCAAGGCAACTTTCAACTCCTCCAGGGTCTTGATTTTTTCTGCCGTCGCATCCCTGGTCTTTTTGATGGCGGACAGGCTTTCCAAGAGTGGCGGGACACTGGACTCTGTGGCCTTGGAAAACGCATAGGCCGCGATACTGGCGGTAGTCAGCACCGCGCCAATTGGTGAAAAGGCCAAACGGGTGGCCGCAACTGCCAAAACACCGATGTCGGCAGTCAATGCCATGACCCCGGCCCGCATAACGCTCCACGCCAACCGTAGCGCGGCGAAACCGGCAAGGGCGGTCAAGGCTGTGGCAGCACCGGCGGCGATTTTCGGGAATCGGTCAGTCAGGTCCGCCACCCCATGGGTCAACGAGGCGATGCCCTTGGATGCTTCGACAATGGCAGGCAGAAACGCGGAACCAAGGTTCACGCCCGCTTCAGAAATTGCATTGCTCGCCAGTTGCATTTGGGATGCGGTGGTCTTGACTCGCTCATTGAACTCACGCTGCATTGACCCAGCATAGTTCGCCTCCTTGGACACCAGATTCAGGGCATTCTTGTAGGTGTCCAGACCGGCCAGCAGGATGGCGATGTCGTCGGCGTATTGCCTGCCAAACAGGGTTGACAGGGTCTCGGCCTGGGTCTGTTTGTCCAGACTTTGCAAGGTCTCCAAAAAAGTCATCAGGGTTTGCTGCGGGTTCTTGCCGATGTCAGAGGCCAGTTTCTCGGCGGAAATCCCCATCCTGGCCAACGCCTGTTTGAAGTCCGCCTCGCGGGTGGGCGCGGTTTGCAGGATCAGCATCATCGCATTGATGGCCGTGGCGGCAATCTCTGGAGGACGACCCAGAGCCAGAAAAGCGGTTCCGAGGGCGGCGGCTTCGGTGTTGGCCAGACCAAATACCTTGGCCATGCCGCCGGTGCGATTCATCACGTTGAGGATGTCCCGCTCCACCGCATTGGTGTTGTTGCCCAAGTGATTGATGGCATCCCCCAAACGTTGAGTCTCCGGCACGGTCAATTTGAAGATGTTCATCAACCGTCCGACAGCTTCTCCGGCATCACTGGGAGAGATGTTGAAGGCGGTGGACATCTTGGCGACGACCTCCGTGAAGCCACGAATGTCCCTGGCGGCGATCCCCATCTGGCCGCCTGCTTCAGCGATCTTTGCCAGTCCATCCAGAGAAGTGGGGATCTCGCGGGACATGTTTTTGATGTCTGCTGTCAACTCCTTGAATTCACCAGGGGTGCTGAAATCCACCACTTTTCTCACATTCGACATGGCGGATTCAAAGGCAATGGCCTCCTTGGCCGCCAAGCCAACCGCAGCACCCACGATGGCCAGTTGCACCAGTTGCTCCCGCACCAGCATCAGGCGTCCCGCCCAACTGTCCGTGCCATTGCGCAAGGCGAGGATCCCCTCGGTCATGCGCACATGCGCCCTGGCCAGCTCGACACCGGTCAGGTTGCCAGTGGCCCGTAGCCGCTCGTAGGCCGCATGCAGACGCAGTACCTCCCGGTCGGTGTTGACGCTGGGGCCGAGGTTCAGGACATTTCTGGCATCTTGGGTTCTCGACAACGCCTTGGCTTGTGCCTGATACTTTGCCTCATTGGCGGCCAGTTCGGCGCGGAGTTTGGCTTGGGAGGCGGCCAATCCTGTGGTGGATACCCCGGCGGCGGCCATGGAGGTGCGCAGGGCGTTCAAGGCAATGCTCTGCTGGACAAAGGTGGCCTGGGCAGCAGCGGCAGCTATTTTTGCTTTCTCAAAATCCTGCTTCATCCCTTTGATGGGTGGGCCGACTTGACCCAATGCAGCCCCAAGCCTTGTGGCTTCCGTCTGGGTTTTTACCCACTCGGCACGGGCATCCGCAACCCCTGTTTTGAGTTCCCGGAATGCGGTGATGCTTGCCAGGGCCGATTGAATGCGTTGACTTTCATCTTTGGCCGCCTGGGCCATCCCGCGCATGCCGTCCGCCACGGTTTTTTTGACACTGCCCATGCCACGCCCGATGTCGGCGGTGTTCATGAAAAGCGTGAATTCCAGCGAGGCGGTGGGCATGGTTTATTTTCTCTGCAACGATGCAGTCAATTCTTCAGTCGCAGCCCAAAACACCGGCCACGGGTAATCCCACACTCCGGCATGGCCAACCCGCGCCAGGGCGCAGGCGGACCAGACCAAATTCTTGATCATGCCGGGGAGGTCGTCTCGGCTGGCCCCGGATTGGCCAACATCCATTGATCGGAGTTGATCAAGGCTGCATATTTCGTGTGGGATTCCATCTCCCACATCAGCATCCTGCGCCTCCGCACGGTAAAAAAATCCGGGTTCATCTCCTGACAGGCGTCGATCAAAACCCTGATTTCCGATGGCACCAGCGCGTCCATGTCTGCCAAAGAGAGGTTGACCGCATCCATGCCGTCATGGCTCCCCAGTGCAACGATCTCTCGTTTTGAATCAAAAATGCCAATCAGGTTGATAGGTGCGCCTGCAAATTCTGGTCGTTTGTCCATGTCTGGGGTGTAAATCACCGACACGCCGTAGGTGGCAAAGCAGGGCCGGTTCACGAGATTGAGCAGATTGTCCCACCGCGCCATCAGACCACCCCGTTCATGCGCACCCGGGCAATGGCATCCCCAATGGCGGCGGCCACGATGGCGCAACCGATCAGGGTGTTGGTGCCAACGGTGGTGGTGACGTTTTTGGCGGTATTGTCCCAGTAGAGTTTGGCCCCCTGGGTGATGACCACGGCGGCCTTGGGCAGATCCACGACTCCCGTGATGGCAATTTGTACATCATCACTGATGGCGGCAGTGGAGACAGCCACGCCAAACAAGGCACCGACCATCAGGCCATCACCGCTGTTCACGGCTGCGGGCGCGACCATCGTGATGATGTCGCCAGGCTGGATCCAATTTTTCATTATTTCACTCCTCTTTGGTCATTAAAATTAAACTCCAGGATTCTTGTACATGCCACGCCAGTCAATAGCCTTGGCTCCGAAATCCAGACGGGCCTTGATCTCCACGCCATCGACTTCGTACCCGATGCGGGTTTCGATGTAGACGCCGTTCTGGCCGTCCAGATGGGCGTATTCGATGGTATCAATCGCCCCTGGGTTGGCGGACAGGTACCACGCGGTGGCACTCGATGCATCCAGACGGGGTTCGGCGATGACGGTCAAAAGACGCATGGCCTGTGGCACCACGTCGGAAGACTTGGCCGGAGTCATGTTGTTGGCCAGAAGTTGCTCGGCGGTCACTTCCAGAGCCGCCGGGACAATGATGAAAGCGGGCCGGGCATTGATGATGGAAACCCCATCGATCCCGGTTTGCAGAGCCATGGTTTTACGGCCCAGCCCAAGGGAAGCCACAGAGATGACGGCACCCGCCGCAGCCAGATTTTTGTGGGTGGCGTGGAACAAGACAACCCCGTCACCCATCGCCGCATTGGCGGTGATGATGCTCCAGACGACATCACTTTCCAGATTGGCGGCGGCCAGGCCGAACAATTCGGGAATGCGGGTGAAGGCGTTCAGGTCGTCGTTGACAATCGTTTGCCGGGTGATGGCCATGATTTTTCCATACGTCTCGACCCGGTATTGCTCTTTGCCTTCACCCATGGAACCGCGTTTGAATTCCCCGCTTTCGTTGACTTTTTCCAATGCCGGGGCCTCGCCCAACTGCACACGGGTCATGTTCTTGAAGTCGCTGGCGGTTACATGCCGGCAAAAAGGCATGAAGGTGCGTGGGGCGGCGTCATAGGCATTGCGCAGGGTCTTGTTGGCCACGTTGGCCAGAATGTTCGGGAAATCCGAATTGGTCATCAGGGAGCGGGTTGCCAATGACTGCCTGGACTCACCCCTGGTGCTGCGGGGAGAGTCGGCTTCCATGAAATCCCGCGCGATTTCGATCAACGACAGCCCACGCCACTCGCGGGCCGCGTCGGTGAGTTGATTGGCGGGGTTGAAACGGTGCATCAACGCGCTTTCCACCGCCTCGCGCCTTGTGGTTCTTTCATCCTGGCCGCCGGGCGTGGCAATGTGGTTGCTGATATGGGCGGAAGCACTGGAACGCCGGGCAGCCTCATCGATGAGACTCCGCCGGGCATCGTCCAGAGTGACGCCGTCTTGCACCAGTTTGTCGGCGAAGGAGCGGTCCAGTTGCAGTTTGCCTTGGGCTTCGTAAATTTCCGCTGACCGTTTTCTTTCGGCGGTTATCGCGTTGCGGGTCATGGTTTCCACCTCTTCCGGGGTGGTTCCCCTGGCCAATGGGGCGGGATCGGCTGGTTTTGTTGCCACTTCCACCGGTGGTGGCGTCACTTGACGGGTGGTGACATCATCGGCAGTGGCTTCATCCTTGGGGGGTGTGTTGTCAGGCATTTCGGCTCCTCTGGTTTGGATCATTTGACATGGATTGGTGATTTTCTCGGCGGATCGGAAGCCCGCGCCAGGATCGGCCCCAACCGTGACGGCGGACAACTCATACGGCTCCCAGTCCACGGCCAACCGTTCCTGAATTTTTCCGGCTGCATCGGTGATCTGAAAGGCGTAGACGCGAAAACTGATTGAAACATTGCGAATGATCCCTTCCTTGACATCACTCCAGATCGGAATCACATCTTCCCGGTTGGAAAAGCGCACCACGGCGCGGCCTTCCCCCTTGGCGATCCAGGCCTTCTCCACCACACCCAGGACACTGCTCAAATCGTACAGGTCGTGGCTGTTCAAGAGGGGTGCGCCGCCGTTCAATCGATCCAAACGCACATGGGCCGGGTCCATGGAGAGGATTTCGTCATAATCTTGTCCTGTGTTCCAATCCCGTCTGCGTACCGCCGCACCTGTGGACCAGACCATCTCAATGGTGCGGGCCTCGCTGTCCACGGTCGCTGGTACGAAATTGGCAGAGCGGTTTTGCAGCGGCATTTCAACCATGGTTGGCATTGGCGGTCTCCATCTTTTGTTGTCCATTCTTGGTTGTTTTCCGGGCGTCCACGTCCACGATGATTTTGTACAGATCCCAAATCTGATACATCTCGTTGAACTCGGCCATGACGACATCCGGGTCGTATCCCTGGCGAGAGATGGCCGTCTGGGGCGACATCAGCCCGTTTCGCACCGATAGCACTTCGGCCATGATGTCCTTGACCGGATCGACCGACTCGAACCGGGGTGGCGTCCATTGCAACCGAATGGGCGTGTTGCCGATCAAGCCGGCGGCCTGGGCCGTGGTCAGGAATTGATTCCACACCGGCTGACAGATCTGGGGAATCAGCACATGTTTTTGGGTGGCGTCCACCCGGCGACGGAACTCCAGCAGCCCGGCGCGGATGGAGGAGTAGTTGACCTTGGAGAGATCGCCCGTCAGCAGTTCGTAAGTCAGCCCCAGGCCCGCCGCCACGGCGTGATTGTGCAACTGGGCGTATTCGGCATAGCCGGAGGTCGATGCCGGTTGGCCGAAGCGGATGTCTTCCCCTGGCTTGAGGTACTCCACCACCCCTGGCTCCAATCCTTCAATCGTCCGGCCACTGGCGTCCTTGTCGCCGCCGGTGACCTCATCAAACACCATCAAGGAGTTTTTCCATGCAGCAAAACGCAACTTCCATCGTCTCCCCCGCCCGGTTCTGTGACACCCTGCGGGTTTATCGCAACGGCGTTCTGATCGATCAGATCGACGACCGGGTGACCACCGCGGGTTTCTACTGGATCATCGAGCGCATCAAGGGTCAGGGAAACCCGGCCACCCATATGGCTGTCGGCAGCGGCTCCACGGCAGCCGCCCTGGCCGATACCGCCCTGGTCAACGAGCTGGGACGCGTCGCCCTCACCACCCCCGGGGGTGTACCGTCGGGCGACACCATCACCTTCGAGGCCGAATTCCCCGCCGGGGTCGGCACCGGCACGATCAACGAGATCGGTCTGTTCGACGCGGCCAGCGGCGGCACCCTGATCTCCCGCAACGTCAAGGGGCCGTACGCCAAGGATGTCGGTGACGTTTTGACGTTCACCCTCTCCATCAAAGTGCAATAAGGAGCGCGCGCCATGGCGATGAAAACGGCCGATCTGGCCTATACCACCCTGTCCTCCGGATGTGGCCCGACCGACACCACCATCGCCGTGGGCAGCGCGGCCTCGTTCCCGGCTCTTGGCGTAAACGATTTCACCATTCTGACCCTCTCCTCCGGCACCACCCGGGAGGTGGTCAAGGCCACCGCCATCACCGGCAACGCCATCACCATCGCGCGTGCCCAGGGGGGCACCTCGGCGCATGCGTTCACCACAGGCGCTCGCGTCGAGTTGCGACTCTGCGCCGCAGTGGTTGACTCCATGGCCACCGAATTGAGGTTCAGTGTCTGGTCGTTCAGCGGCACCCCCGGTCAGGCCGGCGTCCTTTTGAGCGAGGCCCACGACGGCGATCTGTTTCTCAACCTCTCCACCTCGGACCTCTACAAACGCTCCGGCGGCGCATGGGGCACCCCGATCGTGAATTTGAAAGGGGCGCAAGGGATCCAGGGGGTCCAGGGGGTCCAGGGGATCCAGGGTCCGACAGGCTCAGGCGACGTGAACGGCCCGGCCTCCTCCACGGACAGCGCGTTTGCCCTGTTCAGTGGCACCGGCGGAAAAACCTTGAAAGAGGCCTCCATCGCCACCGGCAAGATCCTGGGACGCACCACGGCAGGATCCGGACCGGTGGAAGCCTTGGCCTTGACCTCTGCCGGAGCCGCCATGCTCGCGGCTGCCGATGCAGCTGCCCAACTGGCCCTGCTGGCCGCTTCGGCACCGAAATACTCTCTGTGGGTTCCGGCTGCGGCCATGGCCTCCCGCGCCACCAACGGGCCATCCTCCGGGAGTGTCGAGACCTCCACCAACAAGGTGATGCTCAAGACCCTGGATTTCGATACGGCCACAGTCGAATATGCCCAGTTTTCTGTCCAGATGCCCAAGGGATGGAACGCCGCGACGGTGACGTTCCAGGCGGTCTGGAGCCACGCGGCGACCGCGACCAATTTTGGAGTCACCTGGGGATTGCAGGCGGTGGCCATGTCAGATGACGACGCCAGCGACACCGCCTTCGGCACCGGGGCAACCGTGGACGATGCCGGCGGCACCACCGATGATCATTACCATTCCCCCATCTCGTCAGCCATCACCATCGGCAACGAAATATTGCTGTAGTCTATCCCTGGGATGAGCACACT
>JADGAB010000300.1 GCA_015232245.1 Magnetococcales bacterium
TCTATAGATATTTATAAACAGCTTTATAAATTGCGCAAGCGGTAATGTGTTTGAATTATTGTCCGCAAGCATCTATTATCTTGCGCTCAAGAATAGTCGCTACCCAGCGCCTCGAACGCCTGTTTCTCAAAAATCGGTCGATGGACAAGGGGCGTTGCGACAACGACTACAGAATCAGCTTGGAGACCGCTTCAGAGGTGGAGATGCCGGCCTTCTGGTGATACAGACGCATGGCCGCCTCGGAAAGAGTGACCTTGTAGGCCGTGGATGCGCGGGAGGTATCGTTGGCAACGCCGGTCATGCTGTTGACCGCGCTGCGCTCGAAAAACCGCAGCATGGAGATATCGGCCATGGTTCGGGTCCGCTGTGCGAGACCATCGAAAGCGGCCTGGGCGTTGGGCCCGATCATCAGTTCGTTTCCGCCGTAAATACTCATTCTTTTCAACCCATTCATCAAAACGGAAAACTGGAGAACCGACAGTGCGTCAGCTCCGTTAACAAACCAAAGTCTAGCTGAATTTCGTCAAATGGCAAGCAGAAAAATTGCAGAACCCGCAACCCGGTCCGCCAACCACACCGCCCCGTTTTCTCCTTGATCACGGCATGGTCCACCAGGTCCGCACCCTGTCAAGGGTCCGGAACCAGGCCGCCCGCCGGGCATGCACCACTCCCCGCCAGTAACAACATGGCTCGAACACCCCGCCGAAACGCTCCTTGAAACGAAAGATCCCCTGCAATCTGGGATCCGCGCTCTGCAGACGCGCCCCCCCCAGATCATAGGCCCCCACACCCCGCTCCCGCAACGCCCGCATGATCTCCCAGTGGAGCAGATTGGCCGCCCCGGGTTCGGGGTGATCGATGGTGGCCCCATGCAGATAATAGCCTCGAGAGCCATCGAAGGGAATCAACGCCCCGGCCTGGAACCCTCCCTGATGCCAGACACTCATGACCAGCATGCTTGCGGACATGTGCTGCCACAGGGCATCGAAATACCCTGCCCGGAAGGGGTTGTCCCGTCCTCCGCGCCGATAGGTGGCCTGCAGGCTCTCCCGGAAGAGCTCCCGATCCAGGGATGCCCGGACCTCCACGCCGACACTCATGGCGCGACGCACGGCGTTGCGATGCTTGGGATGCAGCCCCTGCCACAACGCCTCTCCGCTTTGGGTCAGATCCACCCGATAGGTGCCAAAGGGCTCCAGCACCTCCGCCCCCAAAGGAATCACCACCTCCTCGGGCCAACGGGCCATGTTGAAACGGGACTCCACGGCAAAGGCCCCGGCGTGCCGGGCGCACTGCATCAGTTGCCGCAACTGCTCCCGGGAGGGGTGCTCCCAACTGCCGAACAGCACCCAGCGGGAGTGGCCCAGGGCCCGCACCACCCCCACATGAACCACCCGGTCGGCGACCTCCACAGCCACGCTGTCGCTCACCCCCCCGCTCTCCCGCATCACCGCCAGCCACTCCGGCTTCAGAAACACGCTCATGCCGCCTCCGGATCGCCAGAGAACGAGGCGGCAAAGCTCGCGGATGATCGCTCGGTGGAGAGTTCGACCAGATTGTCCACCAATCCATGATAATTGGGCAGCTCGCCGCTGGCCGGATGGCGAATCACCCGACGCCAGGGGATATGACGCCATTCGGGTGGGGGGTGCCAATCGGGACAGGCGGTTTTCAGAACAAACTTGAAATACCCGCAGCGCTCCGCAAAACTCCCCAGCAGCTCGGGTCCCAATTCCGCCTGCAACCGCGACCAGTGGAGACGCCGCGTCTGTTCGATGGCGGCAAAACGGCTCATCACCAGATTGGCGGCCCGAACCTGGATCCGGCTGGCGTTCCAACCCCGCCAGGCCAGCCAGGACCAGGGCTCCCGAACCTTGATGCCCATGCGCTGCCTGAGGAAAAATTGCGCCCAGGGATCCCAGGAGGGAAAACGGTCCAACCCGAAACGACGGGCCATCTCCTCCCCGAGACCATAGACCAGCCCACCGGTGGCGGCGGTGGTGGCCTTGCCGGGTCCGAAACTGTACAGCCCCCCCTGATCGAGGCTCACCAGCGGCGTCCCGTCCAGCGCCACCCCGAAGGATTGGGCTGCGTCATGAATCAAAGGGATCTTCTGGTTGCCGGCAAACGCCCGTATCTCCCGGGTCAACGGGTGAGGCGCTCCGTACAGATGGGGCAGCAGGATCAGATCAAAACCCCGTCTGGCGAACCGGTCCGCGTCGAAGGCCATCTGCTGCCATTCGGGTTCGATGTCCACGAAATCCGGAATCAGCCCTTCGGCGCGGATGGCGCTCACCACCGTGGGACAGATCAGCGCCGGCAGCGCCACCCGGGCTCCGGGTCGCAGCGCCTGCTGACGCAGCAAAAGCCGCAGGGCATGATGGCCGGAGGCCACAAACCAGGCTCCCGGAGGCACATCCTGGGAGGCCGACTCCACGGCGGGCAGATCCTCGGGAGAGAGAGGGCCGAGAAAAATCCGGTTCACGCCGCCCCCTCCCCCACCGAGCCCCACGCCTGGGGAGAGGCGAACGGTCGCCCCGTCACCCGACGAAACAGATTCAGATAGCCGCTGGCCATGGCCTCCACGGAGTAGCGCTCCCGCACCTCCTCCCGCCACGCCCTCCCCATGGCCCGACCCAGTTCCGGATCCCGCTCCAGTCGCGACACCGCCCCGGCCAGGGCGATGGGGTCGGAGTCCGGAGTCAGCAGACCGGTTCTCTCCGGCACGATCAAATCGGTAAACGGCGGAATCCGATTGCACACCACCGGAATTCCCACGGCTCCGGCCTCCAGCAGGGCATAGGGCATCCCCTCCCGATGGGAAGGAAAAAGCAGCCCTTCCGCCCGCTCCAGCACCGCCAGAACCTGGGCGCGGGGCAAGACGCCGGTGTAATGGATCCGCGTCTCCACCTGATGCTGGCAAGCCAGGGCACGCAGCGTGTCGAGAAAACCCGGATAATAAGGCTGGCCGGGTCTCAAGTACGGCGCCTCCCCGACGATGACCAGATGCAAATCCGGACTGTGACGCACCACCTCTCCCCATGCCATGATGGCCACATCCTGGGCCTTTGGGGGTTCGATCCACCCCACCATCACCCAGAACCGCCCCGGCAAAGGCTCCGGACAGGGGGCGCGTTCCTCCGTTTCCAGCCAGGGGACACCATTGGGGATCACCGTCACCGGCGCACAGCGGGGATGGGCGGTCGCGATCATCCGGGCGTAATGATCGGCCACCGCCGTCACCGCCGCAGCCCGGGTAACGATCCATCGGTGCAGCCATGGGGCGTTGCGGTCGGTGCGGGCAAACTCCAGGGCGTCGGTGCCATGAAAAGTCATGACCACAGGCGGCCCTCCCAGCACCGACAACAGTTGCAACAGCAGTTGATAATCCCGGGGAGTGTGAAAATGGATCACCCGGACCCGTTCCCGGCGCAGCAGACGCCACAACACCCAAAGGGTGCCCGGCAACTCCGCCAACCAGCCGAGCAGACCCCGCAGAGGTCTTCTGGAATCCCAAGGAGAGCGCAACCGCATGCGATAAACGGTGATCGCGCCATGCCGCTCCCCGGTCAGACCCGGACCGCGCTCCCAGGGAGCGGGCACGAGAATCGACACCCGCACCCCCAGAGCCACCCACTGACGGGCCAGGGCGTCGATCATCACGTTGATCCCTCCCCGGGTTTCGGGAAAGGAGGCGTGAAAGACCACCAGAACGTGATCCGGCTCGCGCGCTTCATGCCGTGAGAAAAACGCCTGCATCCCGTGAATCCCGGCTGACAACTGGGTTATAGTCTGCTTGCCACTCTCGGTTCGAAATCCTTTGGAAAAATGAAATGGTGTCATGACATGGAGCGCGACTCAAGGAGCAACCCGAAACCATCGATCCTGGCCATGGCCCCCCATCCCTGGGACAACCATTGGCTCAGTCGCCAGCAACTCCTGACCCGTCTGGCGCAGCGGGGCTGGCCGGTGCTCTACAGTCACGGACCGTTGAACTGGTGGTC
>JADGAB010000301.1 GCA_015232245.1 Magnetococcales bacterium
TGTACACATTACAGATTTAGCAGGAAATACAATTTCAAGAATCACAGGCGGAATGGTTACAAAACAAAGTCGTCTTAAATCAAGTCCAACTATTGCAATGTTCGTAGCAAAGAAAGCTGCCGAGCGTGCAAAAGATTTAGGAATTAATGCTCTTTATGTTAGAATGAGAGGAAGAACAGGAGAAACTGGAGAAAGCCAAGGCGGCTGCGGCAGGCAAGCCGGTCAAGGGCTGGAAGGATGGCAACAAGGACTGGTCCGGCTCGTATGGCGTCACATGGGATGACGCCTCCCAAGGCCCGGAATTGTACGAAGGGTTTATCCGGGCGGCCATGGATCACGCCATCGATTCCCACGCGGCGTGGTACTGCTGGCACGCTTCCAAACGACAGGCCATGCTGGAGGGGGTCTGGGAAAAAATGGGGGCGTTCGTTCACCAACAGCTCATTTGGAACAAAAACGCCTCGGTCCTGACCCGGACGCATTACCTCTGGAAGCATGAACCCTGCTTCTACGGTTGGATCCGTGGCAACCGCCCGGCCAGAATCGAAGGTGCCGAATCCATGCCTTCGGTCTGGGATCTCAAATCCTTGGCCGGAGAGGACCGCCCGGAGCATCCCACGCCCAAACCTCTGGATTGCTTCGGCATTCCGATGCGTCAGCATGTGCCGTTGGGAGGACTCTGCTACGAACCGTTCTCTGGTTCCGGCTCCCAGATCATGGCCGGAGAGCAGACGGGACGCCGGGTTTACGCCATGGAGATCAGCCCGGTTTATGTCGATGTTGCAGTGCAACGGTTCATTCAGGCCACGGGCAAGATCGTCTTTTTGGAAGGATCAGGCGGCAAGACGTTTGCGGATGTAGCCACTGAGCGGGGCATCGGCCTCCAGTAGCGCGCTACAAAGCATGCTCCTGACGGGTAGGTTGAATGAGTACGTTGGCAGGAATTTTCAGTCCTTTGTGAAGGCGACGGATCATTTCCAGTGAGAGTTGTCGCTTGCGGTTCAAAATTTCTGCTACCCGCGCTCGGCTGCCAATGAATGGTTCCAATTCCTTACGACTCAGTCCCATTTGTTCCATCCGGAACCTGATCGCATCGACAGGATCAGGCAGCTCAATGGCATGATACCTATCTTCGTAAGCAGCGATCAGCGTGGTGAGGATATCCAAACGATCTCCTTCAGGTGTGTCGGGATCGGGATCGGCATCCATCAATCGCTCCACTTCAGCCAACGCAGCGTCATAGTCCTGTTCGTTCTTAATGAGTTGGATTTCCATCACACGGTCTCCGCATCGATCTGATCGTATTGGTAATGGGTTCCGACAAAACGGACGTACACTACGCTGTAAGGATAGTTGATCTTTACGACCAACCGGTACTTGTTGCCAGCAATGTTGAAAATAACCCGACTGCCCGTGAGAAAGCTGGCATGGCGGAATTGATTCTTGACATCGGCAGGGGTTTTCCAATCTACCTGGGCCACAAGGGCATGCCAAGATTCAAGAGCACCCTTGCAATCCAGGTTGGCCGGATCTCGTTCCCAAAATTCCCGTAGCGTGCGTTTGGCGATGATTCTCATTGTGTAAGGATATAACGCTCCCAAATAGGGAGCAAGAGAAATTATGATGGGGCATCATCATGCTGATCAGCCAATCCGAATGGGCGCGTCAGCAGGGATTTTCGCGCCAGTACGTCAGCAAGATGGTCAAGAGCGGCACCATCCGGCTGGCAGGCAACAAGATCGACACCGACCAGGCCGAGGCGGCCCTGGCAGCGCTCCGTGAACCTGCCCGGGAGCCGCAACGAAAACAGGCACCGGAACCCATCCTTCAACCACGCCCATCACCACCTGCACCACCACCTCCACCCATTGTGGAGAAAGTGGAAAAACCGGCCACCAAACCCGTTTTGCAAAAACCGGCACCCGCATTTGATCTGCCCGGCGCTCCAACCGGCGATCTGCCGACCCTGTTGCTCAAGGCCCGCATCAAAAGCGAGGCCAAACGGGCCAGTCTGCTGGAGATCCGGGAAAAAATGGAGATCGGCAAACTGGTGGACGCAGACGAGATGCATGCTGCCGCCTTCAGTCGGGGACATGCGATTCGGGCGGCCTGGGAAGCGTGGCCGAACCGGGTGGCCGGTCCCATGGGCGCAGAGTTGGGAGTGGAAATGCGCACCCTGCGCAGCACGTTGGAGAAATTCGTCCGGGAGCATCTGTTGGAACTGGCTGGCCTCCTGGATGGAGAAGATTTCGATGAGTGAAACCGCCCGACTTTACAATGAGGCCTTCTCCCAGGGACTGCGGCCTGACCCTCTGTTGCTGGTTTCCCAGTGGGCTGACCGGCACCGGGTCTTGTCGTCGGTTTCGTCCAGCGAGCCTGGACCATGGCGTACAGCGCGCACACCGTATCTGAAAGAGGTGATGGACTGCCTCTCTCCATCCTCGCCGGTGGAACGGGTGGTATTCATGTCCGGTTCGCAGCTCGGAAAAACCGAAGCGGGCCTTTGCTGGCTTGGCTACACCATCCACCAATCGCCGGGGCCGATCCTCATGGTGCAGCCCACGGTAGATATGGCCAAGACCTATTCCAAGCAGCGCCTCGACCCATTGATCGAAGCCAGTCCCGTTCTGCGGGACCGGGTCCGGGAGCCCAGGTCGCGGGACAGCGGCAACACCGTGCTATCGAAGGAGTTCAACGGCGGGATCCTGCGTATCACCGGGGCCAACTCGGCAGCGGGGCTTTCCTCCATGCCTGTGCGGTTTCTCTTCCTCGACGAGGTGGACCGTTATCCGGGCGACGTGGATGGCGAAGGCGATCCTGTGGCCCTGGCCATCCAGCGCACCGCGAACTTTGCCAACCGCAAGGTGCTGATCGTCTCCACCCCCACCATCAAGGGGTTCTCCAGGATCGAGGCAGCTTATCAAGAGAGCGATCAGCGACACTATTGGGTGCCTTGTCCATTCTGCAAACAGGAGCAAGTGCTGGAGTGGGCGCAGCTCCGTTGGCCGAACGGAGATCGGGAGAAGGCCCATTACGTTTGCATTCACTGTGAGGCCGTCATCCAGGAGCACCACAAAGGCTGGATGCTGGAAAACGGTCGTTGGATCGCCGCAGCTCCGGGCAACGGCCTGACCGCCGGGTTCCACCTGTCGAGCCTCTACAGTCCGTTGGGATGGATCTCCTGGGTCCAGATCGCCGTGGAGCACGGACAAGTTTACCGAGATCCCGCGCGCTTGAAGGTCTGGTGCAACACCAAACTGGGCCAGAGCTGGGAGGAGATTGCCGAGCAACTGGACAGCGAAGGACTGATGACGCGCCGCGAGCTGTTCGGCCCGCTTCTGCCCGCCGGGGTCGTGGTTCTGACCGCAGGGGTGGACGTTCATCCGGATCGTCTGGAGGTGGAGATCGTCGGTTGGGGCCGGGACGAGGAGTCCTGGTCGATCAGGCATGTGGTGCTGTACGGCGATCCGTCCGGGCCTTTAGTGTGGCAGGATCTCGACCGACTGATGGCCACCACCTTTCCGCATTCCCGGCAGATTGACGATCTGCCGATCTTCGCTGCCGCCATCGATACCGGCGGGGCCAACACCATGTCGGCCTACGACTTTTGCCGGGAGCGGCAGGACCGGCGGATCTGGGGCATCAAGGGAATCGGCGGCATGGGCAAACCCCTCTGGCCGCAACGGGCCAGCCGCAACAACAAGGGCCGGATTCCTTTGTTCATCATTGGCGTGGACGCGGCCAAAGAGGTGCTCTATGCCCGGCTGCGCATTGCCGCGCCAGGACCAGGGTATTGCCACTTTCCGAAAGATCGGGATGCCGAATGGTTCCGCCAGTTGACGGCAGAGAAAATCCGCACCCGCTACATCAGAGGCCGTCCTATCCGTGAGTGGCACAAGAAGGACGGTGACCGCAACGAGGCGTTGGATTGCCGGATTTATGCGATTGCATCATTGCATGGTTTGATGAACATGGGGTTCCG
>JADGAB010000302.1 GCA_015232245.1 Magnetococcales bacterium
AACTTTTGAAAGAAAAGCGGAGGCCTGGGGGATTCTTCCCCCAGGGAATTGACTTTAAATCATAAAGAATTTTAATTACTTCAAGGTTTTAAAGAGTTTAAAATTTTTATATTTCAAGGTCCCAAGGGCTTCGCCCCTGGACCCCACCAGGGGGATAATCCCCCTGGACCCCTATAAGTAAAATCACGCATCACTCAATACGTGGGATTCCAGCGTCCGCCCCCTCCATGCGTCGGCGTCGCAGTTCATACAGGGCAATGCCCGCAGCCGTGGCCACGTTGAGGGAACCGACCCCGCCGGTCATGGGAATGGCCAAAAGGCCATCACAACGTTCCCGGGTGAGCCTGCGCAACCCCTTGCCCTCCCCGCCCAGCACCAGAGCCAGCGGTCCGCGCCAATCCGCGCCGGAGCCGTGCAGAGAATCCTGGGCGGCCCCATCCAGACCGATCACCCGAAACCCGTAATGTTTGAGTTCGACCATGGCCCGGGCAAGATTGGTCACCCGGACCGTATCCATCCGACCCGCCGCCCCGGCGGAGGCCTTGACCGCCACCCCGGACAAAGGCGCCGCGCGATCCCGGGGGAGCACGACCGCCTCCACCCCGAAGGCTTCGGCGGAACGCAAGATCGCCCCCAGATTGCGGGGATCCTCCACCCCGTCCAGCAGCACCAGCACCGGATCAACCCGCTCTTCCAGGCGTTCGAGGAGCCCCTCCCAGGTGGGCTGAACCCGTACCCCGACCCGCAACACCACCCCCTGATGCACCCCTCCTCCCGCCAGACGGTCCAGGGCCGGACGTTCCACGAAACGGGGTTTGACGCCCCGTTCCAGGGCCAACAACTCCACCTCCCGCAACCGTCCGCCCCGCACCCCCTGCAACAGGGACAACGACTCCACCGGACGGGCCCCATCCCCCAGCACCGCCAGCACCGGATTGACCCCAAACACCACGTCGGCTGTGTCCGTCACCCTTCCCGCCTCCAGATGGTCTGATCCCGCGAGTCCTCCAGCACAATGCCGGCGGCGGCCAACTCGGCGCGGATCCGATCCGCGGCGCTGAAATCCCGGGCTTTACGAGCATTCATCCGTTCCGCGATCAGGGCCTCCACCCGGGCATCGCTCACCCCCCCGGCCTGGGTCTCCTCCTGCTCGGGACGGAAACGAAAATGGAGTTCCGGAGAGTCGCCGCACAACCCGAGCACACCACCCAACCCCCGCAACAGGGTCACCTGTTGCCGCAACTCCTCCGTGTCCGCCTCGACGACTGACCGGTTGATCCCTTTGGCCAGCTCGAACAGCACCGCCAGCGCCCGGGGGGTATTGAGATCATCGTCCATGGCATCCTGAAAACGGACCGCGTGTCCTTCCGGCTGTTGGGTCCGGGCCTGCTCCCAATCCACGGGCAGCACCGGGGGCAGCTCTCCCAGGATCCCCTCGGCCCCCCGCAAGGCGCCATACAGCCGATCCAGTCCGGCCCGGGCGGCGTCAAGGAGTTCCAGGGAGAAATCCAGGGGCGCCCGGTAATGACTGCTCAACAGGAACATGCGGATGGTCTCTCCCCGCCAGGCGGTCAGCAAATCCCGAATGGTGCGGAAGTTGTCGAGACTCTTGGACATCTTCTCCCGGTTGCCCGCGTCGTCCACCACATTCACGAAGCCGTTGTGCAGCCAGCACCCCACCCAGGGCTTGCCCGTGGCCCCTTCGGTCTGGGCGATTTCGTTTTCGTGATGGGGAAAGATCAGATCCCGTCCACCGCCGTGCAGATCAAAGGACTCCCCCAGATATTTGACCCCCATGGCGGAACACTCGATGTGCCAGCCGGGCCGACCCGGCCCCCAGGGGGATGGCCATTGAGGCTCGTCGGGTTTGGCCCCCTTCCAGAGCACGAAATCCAGAGGATTGGCCTTGCGGCCATCCACCTCCACCCGGGCGCCGGACTCCAGTTCATCCAGGTGCTTGCCCGAGAGCCGTCCATAGGCGGGGAAACGGTCCACGGCGTAAAAGACATCCCCGCCGCTGGCATAGGCCAACCCCTTGTCGATCAGGGTCTGGATCATGGCGCACATCTCCGCCAGATGTTCCGTGGCCTTGGGCTGAACATCCGCCGGGTTGACCCCCAACGCCGCCATGTCCGCGTCGAAGGCGGCGATGAACCGACCGGTCAACTCCCCGATGGTCACCCCCTCCTGCAAGGCACGGCGGATGATCTTGTCATCGATGTCGGTGAAATTGCACACATGAGTCACCTTCAACCCCCGGGCGCGCATGTGCCGCACCAGCACGTCGAAGGAAACCATCACCCGGGCATGGCCGATGTGACAATAATCATAAGCGGTGATCCCGCACACATAGATCCCCACCCGACCGGGAACACGGGAGACAAAGGGTTCCTTTTTGCGGCCCAGGGAGTTGTATAGCCAGAGTGTCATGGTGCCAATGCCTTGTTGACGTTGTGAAGAAGAGCATGTTATCTTTTTTCGGTTTGTTCCCTCTACACTGTCAGCCTACCGGAAAAAGATCCATGTCTGTTTTATCGCAACGCATTCAGAACGTAAAGCCCTCGCCGACCCTGATGATCACCGCCAAAGCCAAGGCGCTGCAAGCCCAAGGCAAGGATGTCCTGGGACTGGGATCCGGAGAACCGGATTTCGACACTCCGGAGCACATCAAAAAGGCCGCCATTCGCGCCCTGCGGGAAGGTTTCACCAAGTATACCGCCGTGGAAGGGATCGGCGAACTGCATCAGGCGATCATCCAGCGCTACGCCCAGGATCACCAGATGACCTTCACTCCGGATCAGGTGGTGGTGACCGTGGGTGGCAAGCAGGCGTTTTACAACCTGATCCAGGCCACCATCAATCCCGGGGACGAGGTGATCATTCCCGCCCCGTATTGGGTCTCCTATCCGGACATGGTGTTGCTGGCCGACGGTGTGCCCGTGGTGGTGGCCACCACCGAAGAGAACGGTTTCAAGTTGACCGCCGCGGAACTGGAAGCCGCCATCACCCCGAAAAGCCGCTTTCTGGTGATCAACTCCCCCTCCAATCCCACCGGTTCGGCCTATACCGCCGAGGAGTTGCAGAAACTCGGCGAGGTTCTGGAGCGTCATCCCCACGTCTGGGTGATCAGCGACGACATTTACGAAAAGATCATCTACAAGCCTTTCAAGTTCGTCACCCTGACCGGGGTGGTGCCGTCGTTGCAAAACCGGACGGTGATCCTGAGCGGAGTTTCCAAGGCCTACTCCATGACCGGCTGGCGCATCGGTTACGCGGTGGGGCCCAAGGAGATCATCAAGGCGATGATCAAGATGCAGTCCCAGAGCACCTCCAACGCCACATCCATCGCCCAGAAGGCCGCGGTCGCGGCGTTGGCCGGTCCCCAGAAGTGCATCAAGCCCATGGTGAAGGCGTTCCGGGAGCGGCGTGATTTCGTGGTCAAGGCGTTGAACGATATGCCCGGCATCACCTGTCGTCTGCCGGAGGGGGCCTTTTACGTCTTCCCCAACGTGGCCGGTCTGATGGGCAAGACCACGGCCAGCGGCGTACAGATCAACGACACCCTGGAGCTCTCCGCCTATCTTCTGGACGCGGTGGGCGTGGCCGTGGTGCCCGGCTCGGCCTTCGGTCTCGATCCCTACTTCCGCATCTCCTTTGCCACCTCCATGCAGGATCTGGAACAGGCCATGATCCGCATCCGCAAGGTGGCGGAAGAGTTGGCGGGGTAATTTAATCTGCCAGAAAAAACACCAAAGCCGACCGCGGGAGGGGCCTGCGGTCGGCTTTTTTTGTTTTTTATCATATCATTTAAATTGCTCACCACATCCAGAGCAGTTAACCGATCACGCCATTTTGCATCTTTTACTATTCATCCAGCCGGAAATTGATAAAATTCATGCATTCAATACCAATTCAGAGCTTGACTCTACCAACACTGACACGCTAAAATCTACCAGAATTTTCAAAACCGTCAAAC
>JADGAB010000303.1 GCA_015232245.1 Magnetococcales bacterium
GCTCCCGTCTGTTCACCCGCTGGCTGAGCGAAGAACGGGTCAGTCTGGCCTTCACCACCTATCAGGCGAGCAAGATTTTCTTCATCGGACTGCAACCCGAGGGGGCCCTGTCGGTATTCGAACGCACCTTCGACCGCTGCATGGGCATCGCGCACCGGGAGCGCACGTTGTGGCTCGGCTCCCGTTATCAGTTGTGGCGTTTCACCGACATGCTGGAATCCGGACAGCTCCACAATGGCCATGACGCCCTGTATGTCCCCATGGCCGGTCACACCACCGGGGATGTGGATATCCACGATATCGCCATTCTGCCGGACGGACGACCGGTATTCGTGGTCACCCTGTTCAACTGTGTGGCCACCCTGGGAGAGAACGAAAGCTTTGCGCCGATCTGGAAACCGCCGTTCATCTCCCGGCTGGTGGCCGAGGATCGTTGTCACGTCAACGGTCTGGCCCTGGACCAGGGGCGTCCCCGCTACGTCACCATGGTCAGCCGCAGCGACATCGTGGAAGGGTGGCGGGAGCATCGCACCAGAGGCGGCCTGGTAATGGACATGTGGAGCAATGAAGTGGTCTGCGAGGGTCTCTCCATGCCCCACTCCCCCCGGATGCACCAGGGCAGATTGTGGCTGCTCAACGCCGGCACCGCCGAGGTGGGATTCGTGGATTTCGCCAGGCAACGCTTCGAGCCCGTGGCTTTCTGTCCCGGGTTTTTGCGAGGACTCTCCATGATCGGGGATTGCGCCGCGGTGGGGATGTCCAAGCCCCGTCACAACCGTTCCTTTTCCGGCCTGCCATTCAACGAACGGCTGGAGCGGGAACAGATCGCCCCCCGCTGCGGCATCGCCATTGTGAACCTGCGCACCGGGGCCGCCACCCATACCCTCACCGTCGAAGGCGTCGTGGAGGAGATGTACGATGTGGTGGCCATTCCAGAGGTGATCCGACCCATGGCGCTGGGTTTCCGTACCCAGGAGATCCACCATTTCATCAAGATCGGCGAGGTGCGACCCGGGTTCGGCGCGGCGTGATCCATGCCGGAGACCCCATTTCAACGCGCCCTGCGCCATCACCAGGAAGGTCGGCTGGAAGAGGCGGCGACCGCATACCGGCAGGCGATCACAGAAGATGAAAGCCATCTTTTCTCCCTGACCAATCTGGCCATCGCCCTGCATCAACTGCGCCGCCATGCAGAAGCGGAGATCCATTGCCGTCGGGCGTTGCGCCTTGATCCGCAACACGCGGAAGCCTGGAACAATCTGGGACTCATCCTGGTCGGGCTTGGCAACCCGGAAGAGGCCGCGACCGCCTATCGCCGCTGCGTGACCCTGGAACCCGATCATTTTCACGCATGGAACAATCTGGGGCTGGTTCTGGTGCAGCTCAACCGGATTCCGGAGGCCATTCACGCCTTCGAGAAGACCCTGGCCCTTCGTCCGGAGCACACCCAGGCCTTGATGCAACTGATCCACCAGAAACAGCATCTCTGGGATTGGCAGGGGCTGGATCCCCTGGTGCAACGTCTGGTGGAACAGATGCGACGGGATACGGGGGAGATCAATCCCTTTTCGTTTCTGTTTCTCTGTCACGACGCCGGCCAGATGCGCCGCTGCGCCGACCGCTATGCCCGCCGGGTGGCCCGGCAGGCCCGACAGCTCCCCCCGGTGATCCATTCCCCGGCAACCGGAGAGGATGAACCTTTGCGGATCGGTTATCTCTCCGGCAACTTCAATCAACACCCGGTGGCGGTGTTGACCCGGGAGCTTTTCGAGGCCCATGACCGGGAGGGCATGCGTTTCTTCGCCTACTCCCACGGTCCGGACGACGGTTCGGCCCTCAGGCGCTCCATGGAGCGAAGTTTTCACCGCTTCCACGATTGTCAAGGGTGGAGCGATGGCGCCATCGCGCAGCAAATGGCCGATGACGGCCTCCACATCCTGGTGGAACTGATGGGCTATACCCGGAACGCCCGCTCCATGGTCTCGGCTCTGCGTCCCGCGCCGGTGCAGATCGCCTATCTCGGATATCCGGGCACCATGGGCGGAGCCAGCATGGACTATATCGTGGCCGATCCGGTGGTGTTGCCTCCCGAACATCGGCCCCACCATGCCGAGCAGCCGATCTGCCTGTCCGGCTGTTATCAGGTCAACGACAGCCGCCGCAGGGTGGCTGCCAAGACCGGCACCCGGGCCGAACACGGTCTGCCGGAGTCCGGGGTGGTGTTCTGCTGTTTCAATCAAAGCGTCAAGGTGACGCCGGAGTTCTTCGCCCTGTGGATGGATCTGCTGCGCCGGGTTCCGGAAAGCTGTCTGTGGCTGATGGCCTTCAATCCGGATGTGCGCAAAAACGCCCACCGCCTCGCGGGCCGGGCCGGGGTGGCGCCGCAGAGGCTGATCTTCGCCCCGCCCCTGCCTCTGGAGCGCCATCTGGCCCGCTACCGGCTGGCGGATCTGTTTCTGGACACCCTGCCCTACAATGCCCACACCACGGCCAGCGACGCCCTGTGGGTGGGGTGTCCGGTGGTGACCATCCCCGGAGGCACCTTTGCCGGTCGGGTGGGGGCCAGTCTGCTGACCACGCTGGGATTTCCGGAGCTGATCGCCCGGGATCCGGGCCACTATCACCGGATCGCCCTGGAGCTGGCCACGGATACCCAACGCCGTCTGGCGCTGCGCGCCCGGCTGATCCGCGCCGTGGCCGGGTCGGAACTTTTCTCCGGAGTGGCCTTCGCCCGGCAACTGGAGACGGCGTTCCGGGCCGTCTGGTCCCGCCACCGGGCCGGACTCCCCCCCGCGCCATTGCGGGTTTTCGGCCCGGGGCGGGCCTGTTTCGAGGGTGACCTGATGCTGACAGACAAACAATTCCGCACAGACTCATCAAAGAAATACAGTTGACGAAGGTCATAGTATTTGTCACCATGAACCCTTCCTAGAATCAGAAAACCTGACGGAGCATTATTCATGCCACTTAAATTATTTATCTGCTATGCGATTGAGGATAAAAATTTTAGAGAGCAATTCGCCAACTTTGCCACGCCACTGGCAAAAAAAAACATCATCTCCTTACAGAGTGATGTTATATTTGAACTCGGAAAACCATGGAAAGAAGAAATAATCGCTGCCATGATGCATTGCGACGCTGCGCTTTTGTTTGTCAGCGAAAGCTTTCTTGCTTCAGCTTTTATCGACTCCGAAGAGTTTCCGCGTTTGCTGACACGATGGAAATCAAACACAATCAAACTACTGCCTATCATGCTTTACCAATTCCCATTCTATACAAACCCATTAACAGAAACAGACATGTATTATTATAACAACATACCGATTGGAAATTTACCATATTATCAAAGAGATAATGCATGGATAGAAATTGCAAACCAATTAATCCAATGGTCCAACCTTGCTTCACCATCCATCTCCCCAACAGATTATAAGTGCGACACATCCAAGCTTCCACTTCCTGCAACCACACTGGTCGGACGCCATTCTGAACTGGAGACACTGACTCGCCATTTCAACGATCCAACAATCACCACCGTAGGTATTGTTGCAGGAGGAGGGGTCGGAAAATCGGGATTAACAGTTGCCTGGCTCGCACAATTAAAAGAACGCAACTTTGATGGCGCAAAGATGATTTTTGGATGGTCTTTTTACAGTCAAGGGCAACACGAAACTCAAACTTCATCCACACAATTTTTCTCCGAGGCTCTCAGGTTCTTCAACTACAAAGACTCGTTAAACATCGCAGACAAAGATAAAGCAACAGAACTTGCAAAACTGTTAGCCCGACAACCTTCCCTGTTGATCCTGGATGGAGTGGAGCCCCTACAACATCCAACAAATGTATTGGGTGGGGAGTTCAAGGATCCTGGACTCTTTCATTTGCTGCGCATCCTGGGAAATAACGGATTAAGAAACAACTCATCCAAGAGTCTGATTCTGCTATCA
>JADGAB010000304.1 GCA_015232245.1 Magnetococcales bacterium
AAGCGGCGTCTTTTCAGCCGTGCGTCCCGCATTGCCGCCGGGTCTGAAATTCAACATCCAGAAATGGGCGCGGTTTAGCCGGATCCTCCCGGGAAAGCAAGTGCAAACCCCGGGGCGTTTCTGCTATAGTTCCCTGCAAACCAACCCCACGCCCTGGGATTTTTCTGGAGACGCGCATGCCCACCCCCTCTTTGTCGTTGACTCGATACCTTCGAATCGCCCCGGCGGACAAGTGATCCCATGCGTCTGCTGCGCGCCCCTTTCACCTATCGCCTGTGGCGACCCCGGCATCTGGCCTATGTGGCCCGGGATCTGTGGCGTCCGGCCTCCCGGCCTGAACAGCCGGATCGGATCCATCTGGAGGCGGTGCTTGGCTGGCTGATGCGGGCCCAGGACCGTTGCGACACCACCGCGGGCGCCGGAGGCGTCTCGGCGGGATGGAGCTTCGAGGATGGCTGGCTGCCCGCCTATCCGGAGACCAGCGGCTACACCGTGGAGAGCTTTCTGGCCGCCTCCGGCATGCTCTCCCGGCCCGAACTGCGGGAGCGGGCCCGGCGCATCATCCTGTGGGAGCTCTCCATCCAGCATGAGGACGGGGCCTTTCCCGGTCATTTCGGCGAACCGGGCAGCCGACCGGTGATCTTCAATACAGGCCAGATCATGCATGGTCTGGTGACTGCCCACGATCACCTGGAGATCCCTGGCGCCCTGGAGGCGGCGGTCCGGGCCGGTCGCTGGCTGCTGGCCTCCCAGGACGCGGACGGCTGCTGGCGCCGCAACACCCATGGGGGGATTCCCCACGTCTACAACACCCGCTCGGCCTGGGCGCTGTTGCGGGTGGGTCTGGCCAGCGGCACGGAGGCGTTGATCCAGGGGGCTTTGGACAATCTCGCCTGGGCACTGACCCGTCAAACCCAAAGCGGCTGGTTCGCCGACAACGCCTTTGCCCCGGATCGCTCCCCCTATACCCATACCATCGCCTATGCGTTGCGGGGGTTTCTGGAGGCCGGAATCATGAGCGGCCAGGAGCCGTTCGTGGCGGCGGCCTTGACGGGCGCGCGGGCTGTGGCCGGACAACAGCGGGCCAACGGCTGGCTGGCGGGCGCATTCGACGACGGCTGGATACCCAAAGCCCATTACGCCTGTCTGACCGGTGTGGCGCAGATGTGCGGCATCTGGACCCGGGCGTGGCATCTGACCGGAGAGGAGCCGTTCCGGATCGCGGCGGACCGGGGCATCGGCTTCCTGAAACGCAACCACATCATTTCCGGCCAACAGGATCCGGCGGACGGCGGCATCGCCGGATCCCTGCCTTTCTGGGGAGCCTACTCCCGCTTCGAGTATCCCAACTGGGCGGCGAAATTCTTCGCCGATGCCCTGATGACCCGCATGGCCCCGCTTCTCATTCCCGACGATCCCCGCCGGCTGGGGAAGCCCTCACCTGCCGACGGGCAGCCAGCTTTGCAGCAGGCCGACCAGGGGATGGGCTGAATCCAGCATGTGGATGGCCGGACGGATGAACCGCTCTCCCAGGGAGGCCCGCTCCGCGCCGGAGAGCGCCGCCACCTGGGCCACCACCCCCTCCATGCCCCGGGTCAGCTCGGTTGGATTGCCAAACAGCGCCCCTCCCACGCACAGACCGATGGAAATCACGGCATGTCCCATGCCGTTGTTGGCCAGCAGCATGGCCAGAATGTAGACCACCCGGACCCGGCCCGCGTCCATGGCCGGCCCCATGGCCGCCAGCATCTCCATGGGGTCCAGACCCGGTTGCTGAAGAGAATTCAGCACCCCTGCCACATCCTCCGCCTGATCGAGAGCCACCAGTTGCCTGGCCAGAGACGGGATTTCCGGTCGATAGCGGGCACGCATCTCCACTGACCAGAGCCGGGCGTCCCCGGGCAACCGCTCCAGGCGATCCCGGGCGGCCAACCGCTCCAGATAGGCCGTTGCCAGCCGTTCCACGCTGCCGAACCACACCCCGTCGCCATCGAGTTCAATGCCGATCTCCTGGTAGATCTCCAGACTGGTCAGATCCGGACGGGGCAGCCGGTCGGCGAGAAAATCCTCCCGCATCCCGAAATAGAGCTGCTCCAGGCTCGATGCCAGCAACGGGGTGTCAAACAGCACGCAGCGGTCCCGCCCGGCGCTCAACCGGGCCCGATAGCCCGCCAGCAGACCCGGATTCAAACCCAGTTCCACGGCCCGGGCCACGTACTCTTCGGCGCTGTTGCAGACCAGTTCATCCAGCCCGGCGGCTTTCACCAGACTGCCGCATACCCGGGCCGCGAAGGAGAGTCCCGCCCAGGTGAGGATCGGCACCCCCATCCACAAGGCGTCCGAGGCCGTGGTGTGGGCCCCGTATGGGGTGGAGTCGAGCATCAGATCCACCAGGGGATAGCGGGCCATGTGTTCGGCATTGGGTCTGTGGGGGGCAAAGATCACCCGGCCCGCCAGACCCCGGGTCTGCGCCCGTTCCAGCAACCGGTCCCGGGAGTTCTCCGACTCCTGCAACAGCCACAGCACGCTGTCCGGCACCTGTTCCAGAATCCTCATCCACAACTCCCAGGTGGTGGGGGTGATCTTCTTGGCGCCGTTGAAACAGCCATAGACCACGACACCTTCCGGCAGTCCCACCTCTTTGCGTTCCGGATGCCGTCCCAGCACCTGGCGCTGGCGGTCGTTGGGCTGATAGCAGGGCAGTCGCACCACCTCTTCCGAATAACAGAACTCCAACTCTTCGGGAATGATGAAGGCATCGGCGATCAGATAGTGATGATACGGACTCCCCATGGTCCCCGGATAACCGAGCCAGTTGACGATCACCGGCGCCGGACGCATGGCGAGCATGCGGGTGCGGGCGCTGTTGGTGTAGCCGTTGACATCCACCAGAATCTCGATGCCATCGGCCATGATCTGTTCCGCGGCCATCTCGTCGGTCAGGGCGTGGAGATCCCGCCAGTGTTCCACCGCCCCATGGATGCGCTGTTTCAAGGCGTCGTGGGCCGGGGGATTGAGGGCATAGACGAAAATCTCCACCCGGGAGCGGTCATGGCATTCGAAGAGTTCGGCCATCAGAAAGCCGATGGCGTGGATGCGCAGATCCGAGGTCAGATAACCGATTCTCGGTCGGGCCGGAGGCAGCAGGGACAAACGGCGGTGCCGCTCCAGATAGACCGGCTGAGGCTGACCGATCTCGGCGCGATGATGCATGGCGGCGTTGGCCAACTGCAACAGGGGATCATCCGTGTGCACGGCCATGGAGAGGGGAGCCAGCCCCTGCAAAAGCCGTCTTTTGTCGCAGGGGCCAAAAGGGGCCACCACCGGCCACTTGCACATCCCCTGACGCCAGCTCACCCAATGGGTGATCACCTCGTTTTGTTGGGGATCGAGTTCCAGACCACTCCGCAAGGCGTTTTCCGCCTCATCCATGGAGCGCACCCGGGCCACCTGTTTCAAGGCGGAGGTGCGATAGCCGAGATTCTCCCGGGTGATCACCGCCAGCCGGTCCGCCAGAAGCTGCCAGCAGGCCGCCGCATCGGCGGTCAAGCCAAGCCGCTCCAGGGCGTTGCCCAGATTGATGTAGGCGGGATAGAACTCCGCCTGGCGTTGCAGGGTGGTTTCGAACGCGCTTCGGGCCCGGGCCGGATCCTGGGTTTCGAGAAATACCACCCCAAGATTGTAATAGACCGCATGGGCCAACGGATGGGCATCGTTGGCCATCAGCCACGTCTGATACAGCGCGATCGCCTGACCCCCCTGTCCTGCCCGTTGCAACGCCTCGGCCTGTCCGAACAGTTCCGGAACGCCCATCGTCGTCACTTCCACCCCATTGCCATCCATCACGCACCCACTCCTGAAATCAGAAAGACAAACTTGTGAAAAAAAAGCGGGGGTCTGGGGGATTCTTCCCCCAG
>JADGAB010000305.1 GCA_015232245.1 Magnetococcales bacterium
AACTCCGGGCAGGAGGCGTTACCATCATGGCTCGTCAATTGATCATCATGCGGCACGCAAAATCGGCCTGGGATACGGATGCCGCCTCCGATTTTGATCGTCCTTTGGCCCGGCGGGGATTGCAGGATGCGCCGCGCATGGGGCAATGGTTGCTGGACCAGGATCTGATCCCGGATTTCATTGTCAGTTCTCCGGCGATGCGGGCCAAGCAGACCATTCTGGAAGTCTGCAAGGTGTTGGACATCAAGAAAAAAGCGGTTCAGTGGGATGCCCGCATCTACGGCGCCGGCACCGAAGAGTTGATCGAGGTGTTGACCGAACTCCCCAAACAGACCCGGATCGCCATGATCGTGGGGCACAATCCGGGACTGGAAATGCTGGTTTCCTATCTGGCCCACCACACCCTGGATCTCTCCGGCGGCGGGGACGGGGAGGCGGGTCTGGTGAAAACCGCCACCGTGGCCCATCTGGAGATGCCCAACGACTGGACCCATATCGGTCCGGGTTGCGCCACCCTGCATACCCTGATTTCCCCGCGGGATCTGGTCTGAACCCCTGGATCCGACCAGGGGAATGATCCCTCTGGATCGGGTCGGCATTCCCCAATGGAGAGCCCATGCAAGCCATCCTGGATACCTTGCGTGCCAGTCACGCCCTGCGTCTGGAAGAGTTGAAAGCCGGTTTGCGCATTCCTTCCATCTCCAGTCATGGGGAGAACCGGGGAGATGTGGACGCCTGCGCCGCCTGGTTTGCCGATTGTCTCAGGGATGCGGGCCTGGCCCGGGTGGAGATTCATCCCACCGGGGGTCATCCCATCGTGACCGGAAGCTGGCTTCAGGCCCCTGGACGTCCCACCTTGTTGATCTATGGCCATTATGATGTCCAACCCGTGGATCCCGAGGGGTTGTGGACCACACCACCGTTTCAACCGGAGGTGCGGGACGGGCGGATTTTTGCCCGGGGCGCGGCGGATGACAAGGGACAGATCCTGATGCACATCCAGGCGGTGGCGGCGATTCTGCGGGTTGCCGGCAGACTGCCGCTGAATGTGATTTTTGTCATCGAAGGGGAGGAGGAGATCGGCAGTCCCCATCTGCCGGAGTTTCTGGCCAGCCACCGGGAGGAGTTGCGGGCCGATCTGGCCATGGTGTCGGATACCTGCATGTGGGCCGAGGGGATTCCCGCCATCACTGCCGGTTTGCGGGGTCTGGTGGCGTTGGAGGTGGAGGTGGTCGGCCCGGAACGGGATCTGCATTCGGGGAGTTTCGGGGGAGCGGTGGCCAATCCTGTGGAGATCCTGGCCCGCATGCTGGCCACCCTGAAGGATGCAACGGGCACCATTCGCGTGCCGGGATTTCTGGAGGATGCGCTGGAACCCACCCCGGAGGAGCGGGCGCGGGTGGCGGCGCTGCCCTTTGAGGCGGGGATGTTTCTGCGGGAGATCGGCCTGGAGGAGGGATGGGGGGAGGCGGGATATTCCCTGCTGGAACGGCTGTGGTACCGTCCCACCATCGAGATCAACGGCCTGTGGGGCGGTTACATCGGACCCGGAGCCAAAACCGTGCTGCCCTCCCGGGCGCACGCCAGGCTCTCCATGCGTCTGGTGCCGGATCAGACCCCGGAGAAGGCTGTAGCCCGGGTGGCCGAACACCTGCGGGCCGTGGCGCCGGATCAGGTGCGGGTGGAGGTGCGGACGGTTCCCGGTGGCGGATTGCCCTGGAGGCTTTCGCCGGATCTGCCCGCCGTGACCGCGGCGCGCCGGGCGTTGCGGGAGGCTTTCGGGCGGGAACCGGTGATCATCGGCGAAGGGGCCTCCATTCCGGTGGTGGCGGACTTTGAGCGGATTCTCGGCATCAAGACCCTTTTGGTGGGGTTCTCCCTCCCCGACGCCCGACCCCACGCTCCGGACGAAAACCTCCATCTGGCTTCGTTTGATACCGGGACCGGGAGTCTGGTGCGCCTGTTCCACTATCTGGCGGAGTGACCGCTTTCCAGTCGCGGGCCAGGGTCTGCAGACGCCGGAGAGCTTCGTCCGGAGGAGCGGTGATGGTCAGTGGCTCTCCGGTTGCCGGATGGGCGAAATGGATCTTGTGGGCATGCAGTCCCATGCGGCTGATCCCGGCCCGACGCAGACGCTGGTTGAAGTGGGGTTGACCGTATTTCTCGTCCCCGGCCACCGGATGACCCAGCCATTGCAAATGAACCCGGATCTGATGGGTGCGTCCGGTATCCGGAAAGGCGGCCAGCAGCGAGATGCCGTCATGGCGTTCCAAGACCCGGTAGCGGGTGCGGGCGCTTAAGCCCTCCGCGCCTCCGGCGATCACCATCCGTTCCCCGCCCCGGGAACTCCCCTTGATCAGCGGTTGTTCGATCACCCCGGCATCCCCCCGGGGAGCGCCCGCCACCCAGGCGTGATACTCCTTGTCCACATCCTTGGACTTGAAGGCCGCGCTCATGCGACGGGCGCTGGGCTTGTCCAGGGCAAACAGCAGGCATCCCGAAGTCTCCTTGTCCAGCCGATGACACAACTCCGGCATCTCCCCCCGGCCTTCCCGTTCCAGCAAGGCGCGCATCGCGTCCACCACACCCCACGTCTGACCGCTCCCCCCGTGGACCGGCATGCCGTGCGGCTTGTCCAACACCAGCAACCAGGCATCCCGCCAGAGAATCCGGCCACTCAACTCCCGGATGGCCCACTCCGGGGCCTTGTCCGGGGCATCCTCCGGTTCCCGGGGGGTGAACGGCGGCAGACGCACCTCCTGGCCGGCCTCCAGACGCTCGCCGCCCCTGGCCCGACTCCCGTTCACCCGGGTCTGTCCGGTACGCAGCCAGCGTTGCACCAAAGCCATCGGCGCGCCCGGATTGTGCAATGCCAAAAACCGGTCCAGACGCATCCCGGCCTCGTCTCCAGACACGATTGCCCGGCGTACCGGAGAGCGAACCGAGGAAAATACTTCATGCGACTTTGCTTCCATGAACAAAAGTCCCTATAATGAGATTATTTGCGCGCGGAAGGATGTGTCTCCCTTCCGGTTGGCCGCTGCGGAGTGGTCGCCTGGCGCGTGTTTTGATCATTTTTTTGTCATCTGACTTTGCCCCGGAGGCACAAGCCCCGGTGATCCCGAAACCATGCCCGACCCCTCTTCAACCCTGCGGTGTACGCTAAAGGAAGCGCGCTGCGGAGTATGAAAACCGGGAGGGCGAACATACAGGAGAATACCCTTTCCATGACCAAGCGCATGCTTGTCGATGCCACCCATCCGGAAGAGATCCGCGTCGCCATTGTCCAGGACAGCAAACTGATCGATCTGGACATTGAAACATCAAGCCGGGAACAAATCAAAGGCAACATCTATCTGGCCCGCGTTTCCCGGGTCGAACCCTCCCTTCAGGCGGCCTTCATCGATTTTGGAGGTGGACGACAGGGATTTCTCTCCGTCAATGACATCCACCCCAAATACTATCCATCCAACGACAAGTCGGAACGGAGTGAATTTCTGCCCAGGCCCCTGCCGGAACCCGTGGATGACGACGAGGGTGACGATGGACTGGAGTATGATGACGATGAGGAGGAGTTTGAGACCGAAGCGGAGTCGGCCTCCAACCGGAGGTCTCCTCCATCCCGGTCGGACGCTCTGGCCGCACAGCGGGACGACGACGCTCCCGGGGAGCCTGCGGAGTTCCCTCCGTCTTCCGGCCACGCGGCCCAGGCCATGCCTTTGAGCCGGGAGGAGAGCGATGCCGGAGAGCGCCGGGATGCGCCGGACAGCTTCCGGGAAGAGGATGACGATGACGATGCTGACGACGATGACGAACCGGAGGAGAGTCCGGCTTCCTCCGAAGCCGATGAATCCGACTCCGGAGAGGAGGAGGAGTCCCGGCACGCCGGAGATGATCCGGATAACGGCGTGGAAATC
>JADGAB010000306.1 GCA_015232245.1 Magnetococcales bacterium
GGAGCCAGCGTCAGGTGGTGCTTGAGGCCAAGATCCTGGAAGTGGAGTTGAGCGACGGGTTTCAGTTCGGGGTGGATTGGTTGGCCATCAACAAGGGGCTGGGCAGCGATCGGTTTCCGCCCTTGTCCACGGAGCCCAACGGGAGCAAGACCTTTGTCAGCAGCATGGCCGAGCAGGTGGTCTCCACGGGCAGCGGTTCGTCGGGATCGACGGTGCTGGATCTGAATCCGCTGTTCACCAAGGGGTTCGTGGCCTCCCAGTCCG
Organism: Magnetococcales bacterium; assembly: GCA_015232245.1. GTDB lineage: Bacteria > Pseudomonadota > Magnetococcia > Magnetococcales > Magnetaquicoccaceae > Magnetaquiglobus. The sequence goes on from JADGAB010000306.1 coordinate 265, forward strand.
GGGCGGGAGCCCCTTTCAGCCTGGCCTTCCGGGCCCATGATTTCACCACCTTTTTGGGGTTGTTGGCCAAACAGGGCAAGGTGCAGGTGTTGTCGAGTCCGCGCATCGCCACGATCAACAACCAGAAGGCGGTCATCAAGGTGGGGGAGGACGGCTTTTTCATCACCGGCATGATGGCTCCCGTGGCCAGTTCCACCCTGGGGGGATCGGTGGGTTCCGAGGATCCCACGCCGATCTTCACCGAGATGTTCACCGGGGTCGCCCTGGATGTGACCCCGCAGATCGGTGAGAACGGCATCGTGACCCTGCATGTCCATCCCATGGTGCGGACCGTGCAGGACAAGGAGAAGAATTTCAAGATCAAGGACAAGTTCCACTCCGTGCCCATGGCCTTGAGCACCACCCGGGAGACCGACAGCGTGATCCGGGTGGGCAGCGGGGAGGTGGCGGTGATCGGGGGACTGTTGAAGAAGGAACAGCGCCTGGATGTGGACAAGCTGCCCCTGCTGGGGGATCTCCCCGGGGTGGGGGTGTTGTTCCAGAAGGCCCGGGAGAGCTGGTACAAAAGCGAGCTGGTGATTTTGATCCGGCCCATTGTGGTGGATGTGCAACACGACTGGACAACCGAGCGCAATCGCACGGCTGACCGGGTCAACAGCATGCGCAGGGATGCGCGCAGCTGGAATCCTTAAGAAAATGAGTATCGGACCGATCGCTGCGGCGTGAAGGAGTCAAGAACCGTGAGCCACAAGAGTGTGAAGTTGAAAAAGATGCCGTTGGGTGAACAGGATCTGCAGGCCCTGGAGGCCCCCGAAGCGCGCCGGAGTTCCTGGAGCGCCTGGGCCGGATGGGGGGTGGCGGCTGTGGTGGTTCTGGCCGCGGGTCCGGTGATTGTCGAGCGGTGGTATGTCAAGGGCAACGCGACTCCGGTGGCGGCCTTGACCGAACGGGGAGGGGATGACCGCACTGTGGTTCCCTCCGGGTTGGGAACGATCTACGCCGTGAGCGAGCCGCCGGGAGCCGGAGTGCTCATGGATGGCCGGTTTGTGGGAGTGACTCCCATGCGCTTCCAGTGGGGATTGGGCACGGTCAATCTGACCCTGAAGAAGCACGGTTTCCAGGATCTGGTGGCCCCTGTGGTGGTGGAGGGGAGCCGGGAGGTGGATTTTCGCGTCACCCTGCAACCCGAGATCATGCCGGTGGCCGCCACCAGAACCGCGCCTCCGGCGACTGCTCCGGAAACGGCTGCGGTGGCCAAGGTGGACGCTCCGGCGATTCCGGTTCCGCCTCCGTCTCCGGCCCTGGTTCCGGAACCGCCTCCGGCCATTCCCTCCCCGCCGATCACCCTGATCACCCCGCCGGATGAGTCGGAATCCGACGCGCCCCTCAAACTGGCCGGCGTGATCCGTCATCCTCCCGAGGTCAAGATCGATCCGGAGGCCAGGTCGGGGGAGAAATCCAAACCCGATGCCAAGGCCAGAAAGAGCCCGAAACCCGAAAAGGTCGCCAAAGTCGCCCAGCCGGTTTCCGAGACCGATGGCGCGATTGTCCCGGTGGCGGATGTGCGGGAGAGCTCCAGGGATCCGGAGTTGAGCCCGCTGTTGCGTCAGCCGGATGCCGCTCCCTCCAGCACGTTGAATTTTGCCTATGCGATTCAGATGTCGGCTTTCCTGGATCGGGACAGCGCGATCCGCAACGCGGCCATGTGGCGCAAGCGGGGCTATGACGCCTATGTGCTGGAGTTGTGGGGGATCAAGGATCCGACCCGGCTGTGGCAGAGCGTGCGGGTGGGACGGTTCAACGATCTGGTCAAGGCCAAGACCGCCCTGGAGGCGCTGAAGCGTCAGGAGAAGGTGAAAGGGTTCTATGTGGCCCGCAGCGACTCCTTCACTCCGCCGGATGGCGTCGCCCCCACCCAGGCCGCCAAGATCATTCCGCTGACCGGTCCGGATCTCCCGGAGCGCGGCGGTGTGCAGGTCGCCGCTTCCGCCGTCCCGGCGACCCCGGTCACGGAAGGGGAGAAGGTTCCCTCGGAAGCCCCGCAGGCTGCGACCGCCCCCAGGGAGACGGCGATTCCGCCCGCTCCTCTGGTGGCCCCCAATCCCAGAAAGAGCGTCAGCAAAGCGGACGTCAAAAAGAGTGACATTCCGCCGGTTCAGGAGTCTGGCCTGAAACCCGCATCCACTCCCAATCCCACTCCCAATCCCCAGCCGGAGATCGTCGCCAAGAGCGCGGAGAGTCCCCTGGCGGAGACCCAGCCCAGCCGCGCGGAGTTCGAGGCGGAATACCCCTCCGCCCCCGGGGTGTCCAAACCCGGGCTGCCGGTGGGAAAGATGGGGGATATTCTGCCCCCTCCGGATCCCATGGCCGGGGATCGGGTGGTGAGCGCCCCGAAGATGGTGTCGTTGCAACCCAGCCTGATCGGCGTGCAGACCGCCAGGGATGTGCTGCCGGAAGCCACCGCCTGGTCGGAAAGTGAATTCAAGGCGCAGCGTCAGGCGGAAATGAAGAACTCCGGCCTGCCCCCCACGGAGCAGATCCGCAATCCGGCGCCGCAGAGCGCCCCGGAACCGAAGAGTCTGGCGGAAAAACGTCGCGCCGCGGCCCAGTCCAAGGAGCCGGTCCGGAGCGATCCGGTCAAGGTCTCCGCGGATCAGGCGGCCTGGGCGGAACGGAGTTATCAACACTCCCTGGAAAAGAAGGAAGCCGGGGACCGGGAAGGGGAAGAGGCCCTGCTGCAGCAGGTGATCAAGGCGGATCCGGGTCACAAGGGGGCGGTGCGCCGTTTGGCGCGGCTCATGGTGGAAACCAATCGGGGCGACAAGGCGTTGGATCTGCTGCGTCAGGCCGCCGGTGGACGGGGCGATCTTTCCCTGGCCGACGACGATCCCAATCTGGCCGCCTTCCTGGCAGCGCTTTATCAGCGTCGCGAGGAGCATTGGCAGGCAATAGACCTGTACGAAGCGCTGCTGAAGAAGTATCCTAACAAAGGACTGTGGCAGATGGGCATGGCCATCTCCCTGGAGAAGGTCGATGAGAATCCGGAAGCCCTCCGGGCCTACAAAAAGGCCCTGGCCAGTGGTGATCTCAACCATAAACTGCAAAACTTCGTGCGCAAGAGGATCGAAAAACTTTAACTCATGGCCCTGCCTCCCCCGAACAAGTTACGACTCGGTGATCTGCTGGTCGATACCGGCCTGATCACCGCGGAACAGCTGCTTCAGGCCCTGTCCCATCAGGAGAAAACCGGGGCCAAGTTGGGGGAGGCTTTGGTTCGGCTCGGCTTTGTCACCGAACAGGCCCTGCAGAATTTTCTCAATCGGCAACGCCAGAAACTCCGCATCGGGGACAAGCTGGTGGATGCCGGCGTCATCTCGGCGGATCAGTTGCAAACCGCCCTCGCCGAACAGAAAAAATCCGGCAAAAAACTGGGCCAGAGCTTGGCCCAGTTGGGAATCCTGAGCGAAACCCGTTTTCTGGAATTCTTCGCCGAACAGCTCGGCATCTCTTATGTAGACCTGAAGAAGTTCAATTTTGTCCAGGAAGTGGTGAAACTGCTGCCGGAAACCGCAGCGCGGCGTTTCCGGGCCATCGTGCTTGTCCGGGACGGGAACGGCCTGCAGGAGGGCATGGCGGATCCCA
>JADGAB010000307.1 GCA_015232245.1 Magnetococcales bacterium
GCGGGCGGCTCGGCACCTCGGCCCAGGCCATCGGCTCGGTGGTGGGGCTGATCAATCACAGTGCCGAGCAGACCAACATGCTGGCCCTGAACGCCTCCATCGAGGCGGCGGGGGCGGGGGACGCGGGCAAGGGATTCGCGGTGGTGGCCAACGAGGTCAAGGCCCTGGCGCGCAAGACCGCCGAGGCCACCCAGATGATCTTCGACAAGACCGAGGAGATCCGCCAGAACACCGACGAGGTGCGGGAGCGGGCCAGCCGGGTGCGCGCCGGAGTGGAACGGATCGGCGAGGCCAACGGGGACATCCTCATGGCCATGAACGATCAGGGAGAACTGGTGGTGGCCACCTCCCGGGGCATGGAGGCGCTGACCGCGGGCAGCGACGCCTTGACAGATGAGGTGGGCGCGCTCCAGGAGGGGTTCCAGGCGGCCCAGGCGGGGTGGTCCGGAAGCCTGCCGGACATGGATGCGCTGGGGCGCCGTCTGGCGGGAGTGGCGGCAATGCTGGCCGAAGAGGGGCGGCAGATGGCCGGAGCGATGGAGGATCAGAGGAGTGTGGCGATCCCCAACGCCACCGGTTTCAGTCAGACCCGGGAGGCGGGGTTGGCGTTGCTGACGGAACTGGAGAGGCCGGATCCGGCGCGGGAGCACTCCCTGCGGGAACTGGCGGGTGCCGCGACGGCCCTGACGGAGCTGCGACGGAACATGGGCAGGGAGCGGGCATGACCGGGCCTTACGCTCCGGAACAGGCGACGGAGCGGCTGGACAAATGGCTGTGGGCGGCGCGATTTTTCAAGACCCGCTCCCTGGCCATCGAGGCGGCCAACGGGGGCAAGATTCACGTCAACGGGGTGCGCGCCAAACCGGGCCGGGACATTCGCGCCGGCGACCGTCTGGAGATCCGCAAGGAGGTGTTTCTCCACGAAGTGGAGGTGGTGGCCTTGTCCTGGCAGCGGGGACCGGCCACGGTGGCCCGGGAACTCTACATCGAAAGCGAAGCCAGCCGCGTCAAGCGCGCCGAAACGGCCCTGGCCCTGCGGGCCGAACCCCGTCCGCTGCCCGGGGTGGGCCGTCCCACCAAAAAGGACCGGCGGGCCATTGTCCGCTTTATGGGAGAGACCCCGGGTCGGCGGGGGTGAGTTCCAGTCCGAATTTTCCCGCTTCATACCTTGCGCAAGCGTTGCAGATTTCCTTTTGACAACCCCGGAGGGGAGCGGCTAAAGTGACCGGAACCTGATAAATCATCAGGAATTCGATCCTTTCACACTTTCTGAAAAATTGCGCGTTGGGCCATCCCAAGGGCCCTTCGAGGGAACGCGCAAGAGGGAGGAACCATCATGCAGAGCCATGACCTGATCATCGTCGGGGCCGGGTTGGCCGGCATGCGCGCAGCGCTGGAAGGCGTCAAGGCGGGCATCGACGTGGCCATCGTCACCAAGATCCACCCGTTGCGCAGCCACTCCTGCGCGGCCCAGGGGGGCATCAACGCGGCCATCAATCCACAGGACTCCCGGGAGTCCCACGCCTTCGACACGGTGAAAGGCGCCGACTACATCGGCGACGAGGACGCCATCGAACTCATGTGCCACGAGGCCCCGGAGGCCATCCTGGAGATGGATCGCATGGGCGCTCCCTTCTCCCGGGTCGAGGGGGGATTGATCGCCCAGCGGGCCTTTGGCGGCGCCAACTTCAACCGTACCTGCTATGCCGCCGACCGGACCGGTCAGGTGCTGCTGCACACCCTGTGGGAACAGCTTGTCAAGGCCCGGGTCAAGGTCTACGAAGAGTGCAGCGTCATGCGGCTGGTCACGGACCGGGAGCAGGTGGTGGCGGGGGTGGTGGCCTATGACATCAAGACCGGTCAGGTGTTCGGGCTGCGCGCCAAGGCGGTGCTCATGGCCACCGGCGGCTATGGCCGGGTGTTTCTCTCCAACACCAACGCCACCACCAACACCGGCGACGGCATGGCCCTGGCGCTGCGGGCCGGGGCGCCTCTGGCGGACATGGAGTTCGTGCAGTTCCATCCCACCGGGTTGCGCACCTCCGGCGTGCTGGTCACGGAAGGGGCCCGGGGGGAGGGAGGTTATCTGATCAACGCCGAAGGGGAGCGTTTCATGAGCCGCTACGCCCCCAACAAGCTGGAACTGGCCTCCCGGGATGTGGTCTCCCGGGCCGAACAGACCGAAATCATCGAGGGCCGAGGCCGGGACGGAGCGGTCTTTCTGGATCTGCGCCATCTGGGGGCGGACAAGATTCTGGAACGCCTGCCCCAGATCCGGCAACTCTCCCTCGACCTCGAAGGGGTGGACGCCATCCACGCCCCCATCCCCATCCGTCCCACGGCCCACTACTCCATGGGGGGCATCCGCACCGACAAACTGGGGGCCTCGCCCTTGCGGGGGCTCTTCGCCGCCGGAGAGGCGGCCTGCGTCTCGGTGCACGGGGCCAACCGGCTGGGGGGCAACTCCCTGCTCGATACCGTGGTGTTCGGCAAGATCACCGGCCAGCACTGCTCCGGCTACGTCAAGGGGGAAAAACTGCGTGATTTTCCGGAAACGGCCATCACGGAGATCAAAAACAACCTTCAGGCGCTCAAATCCAGACCCGACAAAGGGTTGCGTCCCATTGCCCTGCACCATCGCATGGCCTCGGCCATGAATCTCCATTGCGGGGTGTTCCGCACCCCCGAAGGGATGCGGGAAGGGGTGGAGGAGCTGCCGGGGCTGCGGGAGGATTACCAGCAGATCCATCTGGACGACCACGCGGACGATTTCAACATCGACCTGCTGCGGGCCGTGGAACTGGGTTATCTGCTGGATCTGGCGGAGTGCATCGTCCGGGGCGCCCTGGCCCGGGAGGAGTCGCGAGGCGCCCACTCCCGCACCGATTTTCCCGACCGGGACGACGCGAACTGGCGCAAACACACCTTGAGCCGCTGGGATACGGACCGGGGTGTCGTGGTGTTGTCCTGGGAGGCGATACGCACCCTGGGCAAACCCGAATACACCCCCAAGGTCCGGACCTACTGATCGGGAGACGCTGACGATGAGTGACAATCAATACACCTTGCGCATTCAGCGCAATCGCAAAGGCCCGGATGGCCGGATCGACAGCCGCTGGATGGAGTATCCGGTGGAGGCCACCCCCACCACCACCATTCTGACCCTCCTGGAACAGGTCAAGGGGGAGCAGGACGGCACCCTGACCTTCCGGCAGTCGTGCCGGTCGGCCATATGCGGCTCCTGCGCCATGAAGATCGGTGGCCGCACCCGTCTGGCCTGCAAGACCCATGTGGCCAGCGTGGCCAGGGGAGGGGTGGTGGAGATCGCGCCCCAGGCCAATCAGCCGGTGCTCAAGGATCTGGCCATCGACATCGGCCCCTTCTTCGAGCGCATCCACAAGATCAAGCCCTATCTGGAGGATGGCCCGGAGACCGACGCGGTGCTGGAACAGACCGCCTATGACCAGGTGAATCACGTCACCCAGTGCATCCTGTGCGGCAGTTGCTATTCGGACTGCGTGATGGCGGAAGTGACCCCGGAATTCATCGGACCCGCCGCCCTGGCCAAGGCGTTCCGGTTTGTCTCCGACCCCCGGGAGGGCCAGAAGACCCGACGTCTGGAGCAGCTCACCCTGCCCCACATGATGTGGACCTGCGCCCGCTGCGCCATGTGCGTGGAGAGCTGTCCCAAGGATGTCAAACCCATGGAGGCCATTGTCAAGCTGCGCACCCGGGGCATTGCCAAGGGTCTGGACGCCGGTCCCGGTCCCCGGCACGCGCTGGCGTTCCATCAGGACATCCAGCAATCCGGCAGCCTCAACGAGTTCACCCTGATGATGCGCACCGTGGGCATCCTGGGCACCCTGGAGGAGCTGGGCA
>JADGAB010000308.1 GCA_015232245.1 Magnetococcales bacterium
GGGGGATTATCCCCCTGGTGGGATCCAAGGGCAAAGCCCTTGGGACTTTGCCTTTGACTTTGGCGCGCTTTACAAAAGAACTTCTTTCACGCACCGCGTGAAAGAAGTTTGCGCGCAGCCTTGGGATGGCGCCTTTTTCCGCTGCAAGCGAAAAAAGGCGCCATCCCCTTGCCAAAAGGAAAAAGGCGTCGCCTTCGGCGACCAGTTGAGCGCGCGCGGGAATTGCTTTGGCAATTCCCTTTTGAAAAGCGCGCCAAAGTCTTGAACGTCCCGGGGGCGTTGCCCCTGGACCCCACCAGGGGGATAATCCCCCTGGACATCTGAAAGCAAAACAACGCATCGGACAATAAAGCAGGGTGATCAGCATGACTGACCTTCGATACATCCACCGGATTTTCTCCGTTCTTGCGATCTCCGCCCCCCTGTTGTTGAGCGGCTGCGCCACCACCTCCCCACCCACCCGGTTTTTTCTGCTCACGGCCACCGCTTCCCAGGATGCCGGCGAGAAATCCCCTCCCTCCAAACGCCACAAACAAGGCCTGGCGGTGGAGCTGGAACCGGTGGAGATTCCCCAGTATCTCAACCGGCCTGAAATGGTCACCCGGGCCGGCGGCAACCGTCTGCGGCTGGAACGTTTGAATCAATGGGCCGGGGATTTCAAGGAGGATATCGGTCGGGTCACCATGGAGAACCTGGCGCGGATTCTGGCCTCAGACCGGGTGATGACCCTGCCTGGCAAAGGCGAGGCGGTACCGGATTTCCGGGTGGCGATCACCCTGCACCATTTCGAGCCGGACGAGACCGGTCAGGTGGTGCTGGAGGCCCGCTGGACCCTGTTCGATGGACGGGGCAAGGTGCTGGATACCCGGCATGCCCGCCTGACCACCCGGGCCGAACGTCCGGACGATTACGAATCCCTGGCCAGCGCCATGAGTCTGGCCTTGGGCCATCTGGCCCGGGAGATGGGAGAAACCATCCTGACACAACCGGTCCGTTGACCGGCAACCCTCTTTCCAAGGATATTTTCCATGCTGTTCATCGCGGAAATCGGCATGAATCACAACGGTCATTTCGCCCTGGCCGGAGAGATGTTCCGTCAGGCCAAACTGGCCGGCGCGGATGTGGTGAAGATGCAACTCGGCTGGCGGGACGGTCCGGGAGAGATCAACCGCCTGACTCCGGAGATCATCGACCAGTTGTTGCGCATCGCCGCCTTCTATGACATCGAACTGCTTTTTTCCGTGATCCGGCCCGATGCCTGGGAGATGCTGCAGCCGTTCCAGCCCAAACGGGTCAAGATCGCCTCCCGCACGGTCATCGACTATCCGGAGTTGGTGCGGGGCATCATTGCCACGGGTCTGCCGGTGATCGTTTCCCTGGGCATGTGGCCAGGGGAGACCCCGCCTTTCGGGCAGCCGGCCAATGTGGAATACTTGTGGTGCCGTTCCAGCTATCCGGCCTATCCGTGGGATCTGACCGGCATGCCGAAGAGTTTCACCGGTTCACCCTGCGCGGGTTACAGCGATCACTCGCTGGGCATCGAGGTGCCGTTGCTGGCCATTGCCCGGGGAGCGCGGATCATTGAAAAACATTTCACTTTGGACAAATCCGACACCACCATCCGGGATCACGTCCTGAGCGCCACACCCGAGGAGTTTGCCCGACTGGTGACGCTGGGACGGGCCATGCATCGTTATCTGCAGGCCGGCGTCTGACTGTTCCGGCCTCCTGGACCCCTGACAAGTCAAACAACGGACCATCCCCCATGCCGCTTCTTCTACTGCCGCTGCTTGTTTTGCTCTGGATCCCCTCACCCCTTCTCGCAGAGAGCGGCAACCCGCCCCCCTTGCGCACCGAACGGATCTCCCCCCGAACCGCCATTCTGCCGGTCCACGAGGCCGAAACCGTGCCGGCGGAGACCATCTCCCTCCTGCGCCAATACCTCAACCGGGGAGACCGGCTGACCATCCCGCCCTTCACCGCGCCGGGAGAGATTCTCGGCTCTTTGGGGGAACGCCCCCTCATCACCTCCGGGGATGCGGTCCGCATCCGCTTTGCCACCCCCCTGCCCGTGGGCGCCCGGCTCGATATCCTCCGACCCGGCCCCATGCTGACCGATCCGACCACCTCCGCCCCTCTGGGACAACTGATCCAACGCCTTGGCGCCCTGCAGATCCGCCATTCCGGACCGGACGGGCTTTTGGCCGAGGTCACGGAGGCGCTGCAGGCCATCGAACCCAAAGACCTGCTCGACCTCCCCCGACCGGTGAATCATGATTTCAGTCTGCACAGCAAAGCCCCGGCCCCCATGCTGGGACGGATCGTGCTGATCAGGGACGGCATGAACGAAACCGCCACCCATGGTCTGGTGGTGGTCAATCTGGGACGCCGCCACTACGCGGTCCAGGGTCTGACCCTGCCGGTCTACCGGGATGACCGGACAAAAAGCCTGCCGCAGGCGGATCCGACCCGACAACCGGCCATCGGAGAGGCGATTCTGATTCAGGTGGGGGAGCTGGCCTCCCTGGCGGTGCTGACCCGAACCCACGCCCCCATCCGCCGGGGAGATGTGCTGAAGGCCCCCTGACTCCGGATCGTGGATCATGGATCATGAACTGCAAATCGACTGGCTGCGCCTGATTCGCTCACCGGGCATGGGCGCGGCCACGGTGGGGCAACTGATCCGCCATCTGGGCACGCCCGAGGCCCTGCTCACCGCCACAGCCAAAAGCCTGCGGACCCTGCCCGGTCTGCGCAGCGACACCCTGCGCGTTCTGGAGGGATTCCGCCGGGAGATTCCCGCCCAACCCATGGCCCGGGAACTGGAACGGCTCCAGGGCCTGGGAGGCCGCATGATCATGTTGGGCACCCCGGACTATCCGGAACTGCTGGCCGCCATCCACGATCCCCCGTCCGCACTGTTTGTGATCGGGGATGCGACCCTGTTGCACCAGACCACGACCATTGCCATCACCGGCACCCGGACCGCCACCCCCAGGGGACAGATGTTCGCGTTGCACCTCACCCAGGAGCTGACCCGGGCGGGTGTCGTCACCATGAGCGGCCTGTCCGCCGGCATCGACGCGGCGGTCCATCGGGCGGCCCTCGAGATCCAGGGGCCCACGGTGGCGGTGCTGGCCACGGGTCTGGATGTCTGTCACCCCCGGGAACACCGGGAGCTGCAACAACGCATCAAAGGTCAGGGGTGCCTGGTGAGCGAAGCCTTCCTGGGTCTGCTGCCGGTTCCCTGGGCCTTTCCGCTGCGGGCGCGCGTCCTGACGGGTCTGACCAGGGGCGTGGTGATCGTCGAGGCCCCGGAGAAGTCCGGCTCCCTGCTGACCGCCCGTCTGGCCCTGGATCAGGGTCGGGAGGTGTTCGCCGTTCCCGGTCTGCCCAACGATCCGGCCTCCCGGGGAACCCATGGCCTGTTGCGTCAGGGGGCGCGACTGGTGGAAGGGGCGCAGGATATCCTGGAGGAGCTCCCCTGGTGCCGCCCTGTCCCGCTGTCCGTGGCCGAACCGCTCCGCTCCGGAGCGCCGCCGCCGGAAGTGACCAACGAAGTGGCCGCTGTCCTGACCAGCATCCAGGCCGGCATGAGCCAGGAAGATGAGCTGGCCCGGTGTTGTCAATTGACAGTCGCCGCGCTTTCACGCATCTTACTGCAACTTGAACTCTCCGGACTGGTGGCACGTCTGCCGGGTGGCCGCTATGCCGCCACTTCCCGCACCGGAACCGGTATGTAAACCGCAACCTTTTCGGGATGTTGATTTTAGACCCGGCGGCAATGCGGGACGCACGGCTGAAAAGGCGCCGCTTCGCGGCCTGCTGGGCGCGCACGGGAATTGCTTGACAATTCCCTTTGAAAAGCGCGCCAAAG
>JADGAB010000309.1 GCA_015232245.1 Magnetococcales bacterium
ATGCCGGCCTTGTCGTACAACTCCAATTCGTCCATGGTCATGTTGGCCAGCATGGCCCTTTCAAAGGCGTGCCGGAAAGGAGGCAGGTTCAACGCCGCGGGAACCTGCTCCATGGAGTCGGCGTGCTTGATGAAATAGATCCATTTGTCCACCCCGGCGCTGCAGGCCTCCAGGGCTTTGTCGAATTTTGGCAATTCGATGAAATAGTGGACGATATCCTGTAAACAGGATTGACCGGTGATGGTCTCCCGGGACTCGTGGCAGGAAACCGGATGGGAGAACCCCTTGAACATGATGAAATCGGACAAGGTGATGGCGATCACCTGGTTCAAACGGGGATAATCCTGGCCCCGGGCGATCTGCTGAACGTAGGCTTTGGCGCTGTTGTACTGGATTCGCTTCAGAAAGGCGGGAACCTTTTCGATCTGCATCTCCACGATGTAGCTGACGCCCCGCTGGTCCTTGCAGCGCACATCCAGAATGGTGGATTTGAGATCCTGCAGACGCGGCGCCAGAAACGGATCCAGAATGGTCAGTTCGGCGATGCGCTTTTCTCCCTCCAGACCAAGCAGGCTCTCCAGAAAGGAGATCAGGATATCCTTGGCCTCCTCGCTGCCGAAGATCTTCTTGAAGGCAAAATCGATGCGTGGGTCGATGTATTTCATGGTGGTCACGCCTGGCCCATGGGGCCTGTTCTGACGGGGTTTGGAGGGCGGTGGTTCTTGAGAACATTGCTGCGTATTATACAGCAGAAGCGGCGAAAGATGGGGGAAAATATTGGACCGGCGAGCAGGGGCTCCGTTCGGCCAGGATTTTTGTCGACCTTGCGCGGCCCCCTGATATTTTCTACAAACGATGGAGGCACAACAGGTGCGGAGCGGATCGGGCTTCGCGGCAGGTAATTTCATGGAGTCGGATATGCGCAACTTGAAAACATTCGGGATGACGTTGGGGCTGGCCTTTGGCGTGGTCGGCGGGGCCTGGGCCATGGAGTTGACCAGCGGGGATCTGGCGCCGGAGGGAACCTTTGAGAGCAAATTCATTTTCAAGGGGTTCGGTTGCGAGGGAGGCAATCTCTCGCCGGCTCTGGTCTGGAAGGGGGCCCCGACTGAAACCCAAAGTTATGCCTTGCTGGTGCATGACCCGGATGCCCCCACGGGTGGCGCCGGCTGGTGGCACTGGGTGGTCTACGACATTCCCGTCACGGTCACTTCATTGGCGCAGGGCGCGGGCAGGGGGGATGGCTCGGCCATGGTGGCGGGGGCGAAACAGGGGATCACCGACTTCGGCGCGCCGGGTTGGGGCGGGCCTTGTCCTCCGCCGGGACACGGTTCCCACCACTATCATTTCACCCTCCACGCCCTGAAAGTGGCAAAACTGGAGCTTCCCCAGGGTGCCACCGCCTCCCTGGTGGGATACATGGTGAATGCCAACTCCCTGGCCCATGCCCGGCTGACCGGTCGCTACGGACGCTGAACGTCCGATCCTGGTTGCGGAATCGACAAACAATCCATCTCCGGATGAGGCTGCGACCAGACGGTTGCCCTTTCATCAGCGGGTCAAACAGGTTACAGTAATCCGCCCGATCCGGTCTGTTTGCCGGGCCGGGCGGATTTTTTGTCTGGCTTTTTCTGTATGTGTGGATTGCGCGCCTTGAGGGAGATGCCGCGGCATGGCCGACGACGCCGACGACGAATCCAAAACCGAAGATCCCACCGGCAAGCGGCTGGGGGATGCCCGCAACAAGGGGCAGGTGGCCAACTCCCGGGAGGTGGGGACCGCGTTGCTTTTGCTGGGGGCCACCGGCGTCTTCTATTTCCATGGAGGGGCCTTCTGGAACGCCCTGCAGGAGAAAATGCGTTTTTTTCTGGGCGGGGCCATCAGCGACGATCTGACCCGTCAGGGGATCACGGTGCTGATGGATGGGATTCTGGTGGGCATGCTGGTGGACATGGCCCCGTTTCTGATCGTCTTCATCTTCGCGGCCCTGTTTGCCTCGGTGATCCAGAACGGCTTTCTTTTCAGTCTGGAACCTCTGGCGCCCAAGTTTTCGAAGCTCAATCCCTGGAGCGGTCTCAAGCGTTTGCTTTCCAAACGTTCTGTGGTGGATCTGTTCAAGTCCGTGCTCAAGATGAGCGTGATCTCCCTGGTGGTTTACCGGTCGATCATGGGGGATCTGAACGAAATCATGGGTTGGACCGCCACCTCCATCGAACATGTGACCGTGGCCCTGGGGGTGGACTCCCTGGCGGTTTTGTGGAAGGTTTCCCTGGCGTTTCTGGCGTTTGCCCTGTTCGATTACCTCTACCAGCAACATGAGCACACCAAGGCCCTGCGCATGACCAAGCAGGAGGTCAAGGACGAACTCAAGCAGATGGAAGGGGATCCTCTGGTCAAAAGCCGCATCCGGCAGATCCAGAGGGAGATGGCCCAGCGGCGCATGATGGCCGAAGTGCCCAAGGCGGATGTGGTGATCACCAACCCGACCCACGTGGCGGTGGCCCTGATGTATCAGCAGGGCAAGATGGGCGCCCCCAAGCTGACCGCCAAGGGGCGGGGACATGTGGCGGCGCGGATCCGGGAGATGGCCAGAAGCCACGGAGTGCCGATCGTGGAGAATCCGCCGTTGGCCCGCACCTTGTTCAAGGATGTGGATCTGGATCGCATGATCCCCCATGAGTTGTTCAAGGCCGTGGCCGAGGTGCTGGCGTATGTCTACGGATTGCGCGGGCAGCGGCGATGAGCCCCGAGGCGGATGGCGCGGGGGTGATGGCCCAGGCGTTGCGCTGGCTGGCGCGTCGGGATTATGGCGTGGCGGAGTTGGCTGGTCGGCTGCGACGGGAAGGGGCCGAAACGGCGCAGGTCGCGGAGGTGATCGCCCGCTGTCAGGCTTTGGGCTATCTGAATGACCGGAAGTTCGCCGCGTCCCGGGTTCGGGCCCGTCTGGCCCGGGGTTGGGGGGAGCTGCGGATTCGTGCCGAGTTGCGCTATCTGGGCATTGATGATGAAATGATCTCTCTGGCCTGGCAGGAGTCCGTCGGGGAGAACGACCCGGTGACCAGGGCCAGGGATGCCCTCGAAAGACATTACGGTACGTGGGACCGGTCGGATCCGCGGGCGCGGCGCAGGTGTTACGCCTTTCTGGCGCGTCGGGGGGTCTCCCCGGAGGCCATCGAGGCGGCATTGGTTTGATCTATTGGAAATCCATGGGATATTTGGGATCGTATCGAGGTGATCATGACGGCAGATGAAATTCGCGACCGCTTTGTGTCGTTTTTCAAGCGCAAGGGACATGAGGGGGTGACCTCTTCCAGCCTGGTCCCTGACAACGATCCGACCCTGCTGTTCACCAACGCGGGCATGAACCAGTTCAAGGCGACTTTTCTGGGTCGGGAGCGACGCGCCAATCCCAGAGCGGTCAGCGTGCAAAAGTGCGTGCGCGCCGGCGGCAAACACAACGATCTGGAAAATGTGGGCCGAACGGCGCGGCATCACACCTTTTTCGAGATGCTGGGGAACTTCTCCTTCGGGGATTACTTCAAAGAATCAGCCATCCCGCTGGCCTGGGAGTTTGTCACCGTCGAGCTGGGATTGCCCCCGGAACGTCTGCTGGTGACGGTCTACGCCGAGGATGACGAGGCCTACGCCATCTGGCACGACCGGTTGGGCCTGCCTGCGGAACGGATCATCCGCATCGCCACCAGCGACAATTTCTGGTCCATGGGTCCCACCGGACCTTGCGGTCCCTGTTCCGAGATATTCTACGACCACGGGCCATCGATTCCCGGAGGCCCGCCGGGTTCCCCGGAGCAGGACGGGGATCGCTTCGTGGAGATCTGGAATCTGGTGTTCATGCAGT
>JADGAB010000030.1 GCA_015232245.1 Magnetococcales bacterium
TCGCTGATCATGTATGGACGGTTCATGAGTGGATTTCATTTCCATCCCGACCTGTTAGGTTAACGTAAGGCACCACCGATCCGTTTGGGATTGATGATTTCCGCCAGCACGGCGGTTTCCGTGACCACCTCGCCGGGTACGATGTGAACATCGGTGATCTGCCCGTCGATGGGGGCCAGGACCATTTCACGACCCGCTGCGGTCTCCGCAGGACGCTGGGCGCGCATCAGGGAGAGCCGCTGGTCGGTTCTCTCACCGATGGAGAGAATCGGATTGAGTACCGCCAGCGCATCTCCCTGTTTCACCCACTGACCGGCCACCGGCGAAGGCAGGTCCGGGTCATAACCAATGCGCGACAGGGCAGAGGGCTGAATCCGGGCATAACCCGTCGGGTCTGGAATCACGCGACCCACCAGACGCAACGTATCCGCCACTTCACGGGGTTCGGCCACGGATGTGCGCATCTGCAAAAGAAACTGGACGGACTTGGGCAAGGCAATCGTTCTGTCGAGTCCCGATGTCACGCCCGCAGGAGAGGATTCTTTCGCGCTGTCACCATGCTCTTCGCCGCCATGGGACCAGACGAACGAGGGTACCAGGGTCAGAGCGAGCAGCAGACCTCCGGCGACGATCTTTTCCTTTGCGGCCATTTTGCGAACCACCACCAACAAAACGACCACTCCCGGAATAAGCAACAGTGACCAACTCATGGTTTTTGACCAGGACCATGCCGTGCGCGGCGGCACCGATGGTTGCACCTGGACGTTGGGGGTATCGAAGCGCACCAGCAGCAGATCGGATACCTCTCCGACGGTCACGACCAGGGTCATTTCCAGGCTGGCTTCGGCGGGTGGGGTCCATGCCAGACGATAAACCCCCTCCTGGCGGGTGGGTTCGGCGCGCCCCTTCCAAGGAGAGGTCGCATCGGAGGTCTCGACCTCGATGACAGCACCTGCCACCGGGACATTGGACACGACATCGGCCAAAAACAACTGCGTGCCACCTGCGGCATCCGGTGTGACCACGACCTCGAAGCGTTCCCCCTGGCCACCCGAACCCAAACCGGTCGGCTGACTGGCAGCGATTGAGGCCGTTGCGGATGGCTTTTTGGCCTCATGATCTTCATCCCCGTGGGCCAACAGCAGGGCCGGGAAGATCATCAACCATCCAACCATCAATAAAAAACATCTGGACCAGACAGTACGCATTGCAACAAGCCTCCCGATGCGCCAATAAAAATGCCGATCAAACCATTCCCACTGATCGCAAAGGATGGCTGAGCGTAACCACTCTGACAGCGACTTATCACAACGTGATGTCCAAAGTGTCACAAAAGTGTAACAACGCTTGCCCGACCGAATGGGGCCATGGGATGATCCGCCCATGGCAAACAATCCCCACATCCTGGTTGTGGAAGACACCGGAACTGGTGGAAGGCCGCTTTGTGGATGGCGAATTTCGTGACCATCTGACCGACCGGCTCTACCGGATGCGCACGGTGGATGGGGTCGAAGCCTTGCTGTATAACCTTTTGGAACACAAAAGCTGGCCTATCTCATCGGGGGGCAGTTAAACTTCAACCAACCCACGTGAAACAGCGAGGAGCCGCTTTGGATCTTCGCCATGAACCGGATGAGTCTGCCCCGGTTTGCCCAGGGCGGGTTGGTTCACGCTTTCAAAATGCCGTCCATCCCCCGGTTCGAGTTCGGCGGTCTGATCCACCGCCTGCTGATCCCGACGATCCCGCAAATGGCGTTCACTGGAGGTGGTGCGGTCACGCCCCAGGTGGAGAGTTGGTGCGACTCGATCTGTATGCCTCTGGCCGTCCGGTGGCCTCCATCCCTGGCCCGCGACAGCAGATCCGGCAGTTCGTGGGCGCTTTGCAGGAGATGCAAAGGGGGATGGTGTGAAAATCATCAGCCCGAAACACCGGATGGATGCGTTTTTAGCCAGTCCCGCAGGACGTCGTTCATGCGCGTTTGCCAGCCTCTGCCAGTGGCACGGAAGGCGGCAATCACCTCCTGGTCAAAACGCACCGTGGTGGAGATTTTCGAGGCATATCCTCGCGGACGTCCTCCGCGACGTTTGAACAGAGTCAATTCATGATCGCTCAGAGGAGGATTATCCGGATCGCTCAAGGCGGCGGCATGGATGGCCGCATCTTCTTCCGGCGTGGGGATCTCAATCTTCATTTTCCGGTTCGTCGACATAGCGCATCACCTCCTTCACGTTGGCCCTGCGGAAACTGATGATCCGACGTCCATCCGTCCGGTCCACAAAAACCACCACATGAACGCGCGTACCAAGAACGGCAAGGGCTACCTGACGGGTTTCACCATAGTCGTGTCGGGTGTCTTCCCAGATCAAGGCATTGTCCCAGTCCAAATGAACGGCTTCCGCCAGGGAGAAACCATGCTTTTCCCGATTGGTGGTCTCCTTGGCAGGGTCATAAGTGATCTTTATAAAAGTCATTGTAGTAACGTTATCCTCTGGATGCAACCATGAAACGTCTCGGAGACCTCATTTTGCCCGATTCCCTCCAGTGGACCAATCTCTACGCCTGGGCACCCGTGGCCCAGGAGACCGCCCATACTCTGGGTGAATCCCAGGTGGTGTGGTTGACCTCGTTGACAGGTGGCCGTCCCATCGATCTGGAAGCAGCCGACGAGGTGACCTGGCTTACCATGACCCAGGTGAAGGCGATCCACGCCATGGCTGTGCAACCCGGTGGTGTTTTCACTCTCACCTGGGAGGATGCGGAGTGCCAGGTGATGTTTCGGCATCAAGATCCGCCTGCCACTTCACTTCACGCCGATTTTGCCCCATGCCCGACTGTTCCATGGCGTGATTCGGTTGATGGAGATGTGATCTGTAGATGATGGGCAGGAGACATCAATATAGAGGCGTGCGTCGGACTCAACCCGTTCCCAGGGCATCCGGGAAACTTTCGACCGCCGCCAGACACGCCTGCCGGATCAGCCTCCCACAGGGCTCACCCAGGCGTTCGCGCATGACCGGCAGAAACAGGCGCAGTGGCAGGCTTTCCTGAGTAAAGAACGGGTTGGACGCTCCATCACTGGACAAGATTGTGTCGGCACTCGCCACCTTTCTGATGCCGATCATTCAGGCCGCCAGTGCCGGAACATCCTTTCCTGCCAAGTGGGGAGCAGGAGGGCCTTGGGTCTGAGGAGATCCCCCATATCCCCGCTTTTTTCTCAAAAGTTGACATTCGGACGGCGCCGGCGGGCGGTCTCCAGATGGAGACAAAGCTGTTCGGCGCCCTCCAGAACCCGGGGGGTGTGTCGCTGCAACAGATCCGGGGGAATGAAAAAGAGATTGTCCCGCCTGGCCGCCGTGAGCGGTGGCCAGGCGCGCCAGTGGTTCAACCACTCCGGACGGCTCGCGTCCATGCCGCTGGCCATGATCACCTCCGGATCCGTGGCCAGCACCGCCTCCTGATCGATCACCGGCGCCAGATCCGGCAATGCGGCGAAAACGTTCTCGCCGGCGCACAGGGCCATGACGTCGCTGATCAGATGGGCGCCGTTGACGGTCATGAGAGGCTCATGCCACACCTGATAGAACATCCGTACCCGTGGGGCCGCCTGAAAACGGTTCTGCAGGGCGGTCAGACGGTCCCGAAAGTCTGCGGCGGCTTTTCGTGCCGGTTCTTCGTGACCGGTCAGCACGCCGAGCCGCTCCAGATCCCGGGGAATGTCCGCAAGCTTTCTGGGATCGGTACGGAAGACCGTCAGGCCGAACCTCTCCAACTGCTGCAGCAACGGTTCCGGATTGCCGCTGGACCACCCCACCACCAGATCCGGACGGGCGGCCAGTACCGCTTCCGGATCGAACCGGTCATAGCCTCCCACCCGGGGAAGGGCCTTGGCCGCAGGGGGAAAATCGCTGAAATCCGCCACCCCCACCAACTGCTCTCCAGCCTCCACGGCAAAAAGCAGCTCCGTGAGATTGGGGGCCAGAGAGACGATCCGTCTGGCGGGAGAGTCCAGGGTGATCACCCGGTTGTGGGCATCCGTGGCCGTGATCCGGCCATCCCCTCGGAGTGGCGGCGGGAACCATCCCGTGTGCAGGATCAAACCCAGGAGCAGAATCCGGATGAGGGGTGCTTTGCTTCGCATGGGAGAAGGGATTACTATCTGGTTTCGGGTTGGGGGAAAGCCGGGCTTTACCCTAGCCGCTCTGACCTGGATGCAAAAGGAAAAACCTCATTGTCGCGACATTTGATTCTGGGCGGGGCCCGTTCCGGCAAAAGCTCTCTGGCCCAGCAACTGGCTCAGGCCAGCACCCTGCCGGTGGTGTTGATCGCCACGGCCCAGGCCGGGGATGACGAGATGGTCGCCCGGATCGAGCGTCACCGGCGCTCCCGGCCCCCGGAATGGAGCGTCATCGAGGAGCCGGTCTCCCTGGCCCGTACCCTGAGCACCCTGGTGAGGCCGGATCGCTTCGTGGTGGTGGATTGTCTTACCCTGTGGCTGGCCAATCTGCTCCTGGAACCCGCAGAGGGAGAGCTGTTTCCCCGGGAGCGCGCCGCCTTGCTGGATCTCATCCCCCGGCTGGTCGGCCCTTTGGCCATGGTGAGCAACGAAACCGGCCTCGGAGTGATCCCCATGGGGGCCATCAATCGCCGTTTCGTCGATGAGAGCGGCCTGTTGCATCAACAATTGGCCCGTCTCTGTGACCGGGTGACTCTCATGGTCGCCGGTCTTCCCCTGACCCTGAAAGGATCCCCTTCATGACCTCCGCCTGGCTTGCCGCCCCCATTCCGGAACCGTCGTCATCCCGCATGGCCACCGCCCGTGCCCGTCAGGACCGGTTGACCAAACCTCCCGGCTCGTTGGGACGCCTGGAAGAGTTGGCCATCGGTCTGGCCGGTCTGCAGGATCGGGAGTTTCCCGCCGCGGACCGG
The DNA here is from genome assembly GCA_015232245.1 of Magnetococcales bacterium. Lineage (GTDB taxonomy): Bacteria > Pseudomonadota > Magnetococcia > Magnetococcales > Magnetaquicoccaceae > Magnetaquiglobus. The sequence continues at coordinate 4,928 of JADGAB010000030.1, forward strand.
GTGCGGATCGTGGTGTTTGCCGGGGATCACGGGGTGGTCCGGGCGGGGGTCTCTCCCTATCCCCAGTCCGTGACCGTGGAGATGATCCGCAACTTCTCCCGGGGCGGGGCGGCGATCTCCGTGCTGGCTCGCGCTCTGGGCGCGGAACTGGAAGTGGTGGATGTGGGCGCGGCCAGCGATCCCGGTCCGTTGCCCGGCGTGGTTTCCAGACGGGTGGGAGCCGGTACCAGGGATTTTCGCGACCAGCCGGCCATGACTCCCGAAGAGGTGCGTCTTGCCCTGCGCGCCGGAGCCGAGGCGGCCTGGCGGGCGGTGGAGGGGGGTGGCGAGCTGTTCATCGGCGGGGAGATGGGGATCGGCAACTCCACCTCCGCCGCAGCCGTGGCCTGCGCCTTGACCCACAAGGCTCCAGCCATTTTGGCCGGTCCCGGCGCCGGACTGGATCCGGCGGGGGTGGCCCGCAAGGTGGCGGTGATCGAAGCATCCCTGGAACACCATCAATTCTTCTTGAAAACCCCTCTGGAGATCCTCTCCACTCTGGGAGGGTTCGAGATCGTCGCTTTGGCGGGTGCCTTCATCGCCGCGGCCCAGCGGCGTCTGCCCGTGCTGGTGGATGGGTTCATCGTCTCTGTGGCCGCGTTGGCCGCTGTGCGTCTGCGTCCGGAAATCCGTCCCTGGCTTCTGTTTGCCCACGAGTCCGCCGAACCCGGCCATCGGGTGGTGCTGGAAGCCCTGCAGGCCGCTCCCCTGTTGCAACTGGGCATGCGCCTGGGGGAGGCCAGCGGTGCTGCCGTGGCCGTGCCTTTGTTGCGTCTGGCCTGCGTGCTGCACCGGCAGATGGCCACTTTCGCCGAAGCCGGCATCTCCGGGGGGTGATCCCTTTGAGCCTGTGGCGTCCCTTCCTGATCGCCCTGGGACTGCTCACCCGCATTCCCGCCCCCTGGCGCGGACCTCCCCCGGAACCTCGGGAATTGGGCCGGTCGGTGCTGTTTTATCCCGGGATCGGTCTGCTGATCGGCGTCATGCTGGTCGGAGTGGCGAGGCTGCTGCCCGCCAGCCTGGATCCGGGGGTGCAAGCCTCCCTGATCCTGATTGGTTGGATCTGGCTGACCGGTGGATTGCATCTGGATGGGTTGGCGGATACGGCGGATGGCTGGATCGGCGGTCTGGGGGATCGGGCGCGGGCTTTGGCCATCATGAAGGATCCCCATTGCGGACCAGCCGGAGTGATGGCCCTGGTCCTGATGATTCTGCTGAAATGGAGTGTTCTGAAAACATTGCTGGAACACCACGATCTGGAACCGCTGCTGTTCGCGCCGTTGCTGGGACGATTGGGAATTGTGGCCCTGTTTCTGACCCTGCCCTACGCCCGGCCCGGCGGCATGGGAGCCGTTGCCGCCGCTCATCTCTCCCGTCCCTGGGCCATTGGCGTTATCCTGTCCGGGATGGTTTGGATCGGCGTGACGGGTGGCCCGATCCTGGCCATGGCTGCGGGGGTGGTCTGGTTCGGGTTGCGGGGGGCCTGGAACCGCAGATTCGGCGGCACCACCGGGGATGCCGCAGGCGCGGCCTGCGAACTCATCGAAGGGGTGGCGTTGACTGCCGGGTTGTTCTGATGGCACTGGGTGGCGACTGTTCTTGAGCGCAAGATAACAGATGCTCGCGGACAATAATTCAAATACATCACCGCTTGCACAATTCACTAAGTTGTTTGTAAATATCTATCGATTGAGATGTTGTGAGTCGAATTGTATCGGCAAGTTGTATTAATTTTCGCTGACAATAAAGAAGAATGGTCGAAGCCCAGTGCCAAATTGAGCCATTTTCATGGGAAAACAGTCACATGCCCAGCAAATTGAACAAATTCCAGTTGATGATTTTATTGACAGGGTGCTGTTATTTTATAGCCGTTGAATGGTACATCGCCATCTCTTCAATAGAAAAGCGCACCATGCCCCTTGTTCCACTGGATTCAGCCATTTACACGATTCGCGCTGTTCAGATCCAGGAATGTCCGTTGCAAAACTGCGCGGCATTGCAATCTTTGAAGGAGAGCGCCGATCTGGCGGTCCAATCCGGCAACAAGGCTGCCATCACGGCCAAGGATCAATCCTATAATTATGTCGTGCATCAATATATACCCTTCTTTGCCGCCATTATGGCTGGATTCCACACGGTCTTTGATTTGGAATGGTTTTCGGCCTATCAGTTGCTGCGGATGCTCGGAACGCCTCTGATCTGTCTGGCCGTGGTCTTGTTGCTGCGGCAACTCTTCGGAGAGACGACCGCCGGATTGACGCTCATGCTCCTGGCCGGCAAAGGGATTCATCTGCCCATCACGGGACTCTCTCTCGTCATTCCCAACAATCTGGCCATGGCGGCAGCCATGGGAATCTGGGTGGCCATTTTCCGCTATCGGGAGAGGCTCCGCTGGTGGTTGCCGGGTCTGATCGCGCTCCTGATCAGCATGCATTCCCTGGGACAGGGATGGGGGGCCTTGACCCTGCTCTTTTATGCGCTCTTGATCGGCTGGCAGGAGATGTGGCGCCAGAAATTCATTCTGTGCGCCGGTTTGACCGTGATCGCCTTGCACATGTTCGCGGTGCCTTTCTGGGAACATCCCAGCCTGTTGCCCCCTTATCGTCATCGGGTGCCGACGCCCGACGACAAGAGTTATCTGGATCTTCTGTCAGCCTATCTCCGGATTGCCCAAGGGGCGGTCGCCAATTGGATCGCCTCTTTGGGGTCCATTTTTTTCTGGGGGCTGGAGAACCGTTTGCCCATCGGCAATTTTCCCTTGCGCTGGCTGGTGGCCGGCGCTGAGGTTGGTGTCCTGGGCATGCTTGGTTTTTACCTGCTGCCCGCAGACAAAAAAAGAGATCTGCTCGCGCTCTTGACCGCGGCGGGACTCTTTGCCCTGGTGGCCCTGCTGTATGTGCAAAAACAGTATCATCCCGCGGAAGTCTTCCTGCGGGCCTGGAACATTCCCGCCATTCTGCTCTCCGGACTTTTTGTCCACGCCATGACGGCATCTCTGGCGCGGCTCCGCTCCGGATGGGGCGTCCTTCCGGGCGTGGTCCATCTCCAGTCCACGATACGACTGGTCATGCTCCTGATCATGACCATACAGCTTGGCGCCATCCTGGTCACCGCCCTGCGTCAGATCCCGGATACCCTTGTCGTGCATAACAACAGCAACAATTATACCCTCAATCCCCGGGCAGGTCAGGTGCTGCACCGCAATGCCCGCCCTTGCGACACGGTGCTCTATACCCACCCGATCCCTTTGCTGGATCTGTTGATCCATGGGGCCATGTCCTGTGGAGCCGCCTATTTGCCCCTGTTCCAGGCAATCTCCCCGGAGCATCTGCAGCAACGCCTGCCCCGCATCACCCAGGGAGCCTCGCTGCATCCTCTGGTCAATCTCTGGAACACCGGCACCCTGCCCGTGGCGCGACGCAGTGTTGAACTGTCTGTCTGGAAACCGGATCTGTCCGGAGAGATCCATTTGCTGTTGCGCAATCCGGGAGATGCCCAGGTGGTCTGGCGGCTGGTCGCCGCAGATGGAGATGAGGGAGGACGATTCGAACTGGCGCCGCAGGAAGAGCGCTGGTTCACCACGCCGCATCGCGCCTGGCCCATGAACAAAACATTTCGCTGGCAAATGGAGCCTCCGGAAAACCCGCCTGTGACCAGCCATAAAAATGGCCCGGTAACGGAATCTTCCTTTCACAAGGATCTGCCTGGCGACATAATCCTGGCGGGAATCCGGCTCAAGGCGCCCAATGACGGCCTGTTCTGGCCCTGGGATGAAGGAATCGCCATCTCCTTCAAGAAGGATCGTCGGCCTCTGGATCCCAGCCGCATCACCACCCGATTTGCCGTGGAGGATACGTTCTCCAACGTTCCCCTGCAGTTCAAACCGGTTTCCGACCGGTTCGCCACGGTGTTATGGGAAGCGCGTCAGCCTTGATGAACATCACTCTTTATAAACCGCAACCATTTCGGGATGCGTCGTTTTGCTGATAGGGGTCCAGGGGATTATCCCCCTGGTGGAGTCCAGGAATGAGGCCCTTGGGACTTTGCTTTTGACTTTGGCGCGCTTTTCAAAAGGGAATTGCAAAGCAATTCCCGGGCGCGCCCAACCAGTCGCCGGAGGCGGTGCCTTTTCAGGCCCTGCGTCCCGCATTGCCGCCGGGTCGGAAAATCAACATCCCGAACCGGGTGCGGTTTATCTCTTCTTTCGTCCTCTTTGACATTGGATACGTGCTACAGCGAGCCCCTCCATGAGCAAAAAAAATGTCGGTCTGATCGGTTACGGTTACTGGGGCCCCAATCTGCATCGCAATTTTGCCGTGAATCCCGGTTTCCGGGTGGCCATGATCGCAGATACCCGTCCCGCCCGACTGGAACGGGCCCGGCAGTTGGATGCCAACCTCCAGACCACCACCTCCGGTGAAGCGATCACCGATCATCCGGAGATCGATCTGGTGGTGATCGCCACCCCGGTGGCCAGTCATTATCCTCTGGCCAAACGGGCCATCCAACAGGGCAAGCATGTGCTGGTGGAAAAGCCCTTCTGCGCCACGACGGAGGAGGCCGAGGAGTTGGTGCGCCTGGCAAAAGCGCAAGGGGTGCAGGTCCTGGTGGATTACACCTATCTGTTCACCGGCGCGGTGCGCATGATCCAGGAGATCCACCAATCCGGGGAACTGGGGAAAATCTCCTATTACGATTCCACCCGGGTGAATCTCGGACTCTTTCAGCCGGATGTGAACGTTTTGTGGGATCTGGCGCCCCACGATTTCGCCATACTGGATTTTCTTTTCGGTGAGGAACCGATCCTGATCGATGCCACCGGCTATTGTCATGTCAACCCGCATCTCCCGGATATCGTCTACATCACCATGCATTTCGCCTCTTCCATGGTGGCCCATTTCAATCTGAGCTGGATGTCTCCGGTGAAGGTCAGACGGACCCTCATCGGCGGCGATGCCAAGATGCTGGTCTGGGATGATCTCAACAACGATCAGAAACTGAAAATCTACAGTTCCGGGATCACGGTACAGCAGGAGCACAAACGGTCGGTGATCATTCCGGAGTACCGGATCGGTGACATCTTCTCCCCCCGGGTTCCCAACAACGAAGCCCTGGCCGCCATGGTGGAACACTGCCGACAGGTGATCGACGGGGAAACCGCAGCGGAAATCGGTGGCGACCGGGGGATACGGATCACCCGACTGCTGGAACGCACCCAGATCATCCTGGACCGGAATCTGGAGACGGTGGCCGCCCTGCGCAAGGGAAACACACCATGAAACGGGTGCTGGTTACCGGAGGCGCGGGTTTCATCGGCAGTCATCTGGTGGAGTGGCTGATCGGCCAGGGCGCCAGGGTGACGGTACTGGATGATTTCTCCACCGGGGAACGGGCGAATCTCATCCAGGCCGCCGAATCCGGAGATCTGCGGGTGATCGAGGGCTCCATTCTGAATCCGGAGCAGATCGAGCTGTCCATGCGGGAGTGTGATCGGGTCTATCATCTGGCGGTCCAGTGCGTCCGCCGTTCCCTGGGGCAACCTTTGCAAAATCACGCGGTCAACGCCACCGGCACCCTCAACCTGCTGGAGGCGGCCCGTCGCCACAAAATCCGACGGTTTGTCTACTGCTCCTCCTCGGAGGTCTATGGCAACAGCGGCGCCGGCCCCCTGCACGAAGAGAGCCCGTTGTGTCCGGTCACGGTCTACGGCGCCGCCAAGCTGGCGGGGGAGTATTACACCCTGGCCTATTGGCGTACCTACGGCCTGCCGGTGGCCATTGTCCGTCCTTTCAACGCCTACGGTCCCCGGGAGCACGATCAGGGGGATCTGGCGGAAGTCATCCCCCGGTTCGTCATCCGCGTGCTCAACGGTCTGGCCCCGGTCATTTTCGGAGACGGACTGCAGGGACGGGATTTCACCCATGTCACGGAGATCGCCCGGGGCATCGGCCTGGCGGGAAACGCGGAGACCCTGGTGGGTCGGATCGTCAATCTGGCTTATGGACGGATGATCACCATCCGGGAAGTGGCGGAGACCATCACCCGTCTGGCGGAACGCCCGGAGTTGACCCCGGTTTTCACCACCCCCCGTCCCGGGGACGTGGGTCTGTTGCACGCCGCCACGCAACGGGCCTCCGAGCTGCTCGACTACCGCGCCGCCATTCCCTTCGAAACCGGATTGCAGGATTATCTCGACTGGTTCGTTCGGACCCATCCGGATCCATCCCTGCTGCTGGAACCCGTGGTGATCAATTGGGAGATGCCGACTTGAACGCCTCCTCCGAAACGTTCATCACCCCTCCCATCGCCTTCAGCCGGCCCTGGCTGGGAGAGGAGGAGATTCGGGCCGTGACCGAAGTGCTGCAAAGCCGCTGGATCGTGGGGGGGCCGAAACTGGCGGAGTTCGAACGCCGCTGGGCCGCCTGTTGCGGCGCGGAGCGGGCGGTGGGAGTCTCTTCCTGGACCACGGGGGCCTTTCTGGTGTTGCATGCCTGGGGTCTGCAACCCGGAGACGAGGTGATCGTCCCCTCCCTGACCTTCATCGCCTCGGTGAACGTGATCGTCCACGCCGGAGCCACGCCGGTCTTCGCGGAGATCGATCCACACACCTGGAACATCGATCCCGAGGACGTGGCCCGCAAGATCACGCCGCGCACCCGGGTGATCATGCCGGTGGATCAACTGGGTCTGCCCTGCGACATGGATGCCATCCACGCCCTGGCGCATCCCCGCGGGATCCGGGTGCTGGAGGATGCCGCCTGCGCCCTGGGCAGCCGCAACCAGGAACGCCCGGTGGGATCCCTGGCCGAGGTGACGGTTTTCAGTCTGCACGCCCGGAAGATCGTCACCACCGGCGAAGGGGGCATGATCGTCACCAACGATCACGTCCTGGCGGACCGCTTGACCCGTTTGCGGCATCAAGGAATGTCGCTGTCGGATTTCGCCCGTCATCAGGCCAGCCCCACCACGTTTGAAAACTATCCGGAGGTGGGTTACAATGCCCGCATGACCGATCTGCAGGCCGCCATCGGACTGGGGCAGATGGATCGTCTGGAAGAGATTCTCAAGCGGCGTCGTCAGGTGGCCGAGAGCTATCGCGCCGGTCTGGCGGATCTGGCGTGGCTCCGTCTTCCCCATGTGCCGACAGGCATGACTCCCAACTGGCAGAGTTTCCAGATCGGCATCGGACCCGACTCCCTCCTGACCCGGAACCAATGGATGGAACGGCTCCATGCCGCCGGCATTCCCACCCGTCGCGGGGTGATGGCCGCCCATCTGGAGCCCCCCTACCGCTCCATGAACGCCCGGCTGCCCCGGACGGAAAACGCGGCGGACAACACCCTGCAACTGCCGATTCATCCGGAAATGACCCCGGAACAAACGGCCCGGATCGTCACCTTTCTGCGCAGCAACGGAACCGGGAACCAGACGCCATGACCTTGACCACCCTTGCCGGGCAGAACGTCATCCTCAACCAGGTGCAACTGGGGGAAAGGGTGCGCTATTATGCCTTCATCAACCTCTACGGTTGCACCATCGGGGATGACACCCGGATCGGCACTTTTGTGGAGGTGCAGAAAAACGCCTTCATCGGCAAGCGGTGCAAGATATCCTCTCACACCTTCATTTGCGAAGGGGTGCATATCGGCGACGATGTGTTCATCGGACATGGGGTGATGTTCATCAACGACAAATATCCCCAGGCCAGCCTGGATGGTCAGCCCATCACCGATCAGTGGACCATGACCGAAACCCATGTGGAAGACGGGGTGAGCATCGGTTCCAATGTCACGATTCTGTGCGGGGTGCGCATCGGGCGCGGCGCCATGATCGGCGCCGGGGCGGTGGTGACCAGGGATGTGGAGGCGGGAAGCGTGGTCTGCGGCAATCCGGCCCAGGTCATGACGGATACGGCAAACCGCAGCCTGACGGCTGTCTGTTGAAGGAGAACCGACCCATGAGCGATGCAATGCCGGTCCCTTTTGTGGATCTTCTGCCCCAGTGGGGCGCCATCGAGGCCCAGGTCACGCCGGATCTCCACAAGCTTTTTGTCAGCGGCGAGTTCTGTCTGGGATCCTGGGTGCAGCGGTTCGAAGAGGCCTTCGCCCGCTATCTGGATGTCCCTTATGCCATCGCGGTCAACTCCGGCACCTCGGCTCTGCATCTGGCCCTGATCGCCGCGGGCGTCGGTCCGGGGGATCGGGTGCTGTTGCCCTCCCATACCTTCGTGGCCACCCTGTGGGCCGTGCTGTATGTGGGCGCCATACCTGTCTTGTGCGACGTGGATCCCCTGACCGGCACCCTGGATCCGGAAGACGCCCGACGTCGCCTGCAATCCGGCGCCAAGGCGATCATGCCGGTCCACCTCTACGGCCAGCCCGCGGAGCTGGATTCGATCCTGGCCTTGGCCGATCAGCACGGTCTGACCGTCATCGAGGACACGGCCCAGGCCCACGGCGCCCGCTACCGGAACCGGGCCGTCGGCACCCATGGGGCCTTCGGCTGTTTCAGTTTCTATCCCGGCAAGAATCTGGGAGCCGCAGGCGAGGGGGGCATGGTGGTCACGGCGGACCCCAAGGCCGCGGAACAGATCCGGGCCTTGCGCAATCACGGCCAATACGAACGCTGGATCCATCGGGAACTGGGTTTCAACTACCGCATGGAGGGGATCCAGGGATTGATTCTGGGTCACAAGCTGCCCCATCTGAACGCCTGGACCGACGCCCGCCGTCATGTGGCCCGCCGCTACCAGGAAGGATTGGCGGATCTGCCCATCCTGCTGCCAACGGTGCGTCATCACGATCACGTGTATCATTTGTATGTGATCCACACCCCGCAACGGGAGGCGTTGCGACGCTTTCTGGAGCAACGCAACATCCAGACCGGCATCCACTATCCGGTGCCGCTCCATCGGCAACCCTGTTACACGGCGCTGGGAATCTCCGCTCCGGAGGGCTATCCCCACACCGACCGGTTGACGGAGCAATGTCTCTCCCTGCCCATGTACGCCGGGATGCAGGAGGCCCAGATCGATGCGGTCATCGCCGGGGTGCGGGCGTTCTTCGCGTCTGCGGACCAGGGGCCGACATGAACCATCCCCGACGTCTGCTGGGCATCACCGCCAGTCTGCGCAGCGCCCGTCGTGGCGTGGCCGAAGAATCGCTGCTGACGGAACTGGCGTCCATCGAAAATCTGGAGCAACTGCTGGAATGGATCGGCCAGCAGAGCCGGATGCATCTGGAACAGTTCCTGGAAGCGGGACGGCGGGAGGGGAAACCCTTCGAGGAGATCTATCGCAATCTGCAGAAGCTGCCCGGCAACAAGGGATTGAGCAACAGCGAAGCCGCCCTGGCCGCAGCCTTGTGGGCCGCCCGGCAGGATGGGACCGCCATCGGTCATCTCTCCCTGAGCGACCATTTCAAGGTCTCCGGAAAGGTGCGGGAGCCGGACCTGTTGCGCCGGAGACTGCTGGAAAGCGATGGGATTCTGCTTTCCGGACCGGTCTATTTCGGCGATCGCAGCAGTCTGGCGGAGAGTCTGGTGGATTTCATCGCCCGGGACGAAACCTTGCGCCAAAGCATGGAAGGTCGGCTGTTCGGGGCCATTTCCGTGGGGGCCAAACGCAACGGGGGGCAGGAGACCACCCTCATCTATCAAATGCTGGACATGATGGCGCTGGGCTTTCTGGCGGTGGGCAACGACAGTGACACCACGGCCCAATACGGCGGCACCTGTCACGCGGGGGATGTGGGGACCATCCACAAGGACCGCTACGGGATCGACACCTCCATGGGGGTGGGCCGTCGCATGAGCCATGTGCTCGACTATCTGCACCACGATCACCGGCTGAAAGCCGGAGAAGCGCCCCGGGTGCTGTTTCTGATCCTCCAGGATGCGGATGGCATCGGGCTGGCCCAGGCGGAACGGTTGACCACCCGGCTGGCCGGAATCGCGGCATGTTCCATTCTGGATCTCTCCTCCCGGGAGATTCACCGCTGCATCGCCTGCGACATCTGTCCCACCCATGTGGACCTGGACGAGATCTACCGCTGCATCATCCATGGCCGGGGGGATGCCCTGGAATCTCTGCATGAAGGACTGCTGCACCATGACATGCTGGTGCCGGTCACAGTGACCCTGCGGGACCGGAGCCGGGTCCGGAGCAACTATCAATCCTTCATGGAGCGTACCCGCTATCTGCGGCGCGGGGATTATCTGTGGTCAGATCTGGTGGTGGCCCCCCTCTCCTTCACTGACCATCCCGGAGAGGATCTGCTGCCGGTACGCATGATCACCTCGCTGATCCGGCATCACACGGTGGTGACTCATCCCTCTGTGGTCACTCTGGGCGCCGGCGGGGAACCGGATCTGACGCTGGCTCTGCAACGTCTGAATCTGGCGGTCCGGACCGCGGCGCGGCTGACCGCGGGGCGTCTGGCCGCCACCTCAGCCAACAATCTGCGTTACAATCCGGTGGGATACATCCTCAGCGCCCACAAATCCTTGGAAGACGAACGTCATGCGCTACGTCAGCGCATGGTGGACGAGCGCAAAGCGCAACTGCAACGGGAAGCGGAAAGGCGGCTGGATCGTGCTCCAGACCGTGATCAGGATGCCTCTGCATGACGGCTGACCAGACGGATTCACCCTTGCGGGAGATCCGTTGGGGGCGTTGCATTGCTCCCCTGAAGCAGCCCTATCGACTCTCCTTCACCGAACTGCACGCCCTGGATGTGGTCTGGGTGCGGCTGCGGGATGCCCTGGGTCGGGTGGGACTGGGGGAGGCGGTGGCCCTGCCAGGGTATGGCCGGGAGAGTGCGGACGACATCGCCGCAACCGTATCCCGGCTGTTGCAGAGTCCCCCCTCCACAGCCTCTCAATTGCGCGCCCGTGCTCTGCCGTTGGCCCGGGAGCATCCCTTTGCCGTATCCGCCATACTCACCGCGCTGGAACTGCCCGATCATCTGGCCGCAATATCGAAGGATCTTGTCGTACCCCTGGCCCTGCCATTGGCCGGAGACGCTCCGGTGGCCCTTTTCCGGGAGCGGTTGCTGCAGGGATTGGCCCGGGGATGGCGCTCCTTCAAGATCAAGGTTGGCCGGGATTGTCCCCGGGAGTGCGCCAATCTGATCCAGGCGTTGACCCTGCCCGCAGAGACTCCGTTCGATCTCTCCTGCGACGCCAATCAGGGGTACGAGCTGAGCCAGTCCCTGACCCTGGCCGCCACACTGGAACAATCGGATCCCTTCCGGCGTCTGCTCTGGATGGAGCAACCCCTGGATCAGCAGGACTGGACAGGATTGACGACGGTCTGCCAGGCTACCCCTGTGCCGATTCTTCTGGATGAAAGCATCCATGACGCCGCCGACATCCGCCGTGCCGCCGATATCGGTGCCCGGGGGGTCAAATTGAAGCTCTGCAAGCATCCAGGCATCGACGCGGTGCTTTCCCTGATCCAACTGGCCCGCGACCTGAATCTGCGGGTGGTCTTTGGTAACGGGGTGGCCGGGGATATCGGCGCGCTGGGAGAGATGGCCGTCATCGCCCGGGCCGGGCATCTGTTGGACACCCCTCTGGAATGCAACGGTTTCTCCAAACTCGCCACCCCCCTGCTGGCAACCCGGCTCTGGCAGGAGAAGGTCGGGGCATTCCAAAGCCTGCACGACGGCGATACGTTGGTCCAGCTTCTGGACCAGGAACAGGGACCATGAAGCCTTAAATCGTGTTCATTCGGGATGCGCTTTTCGGTGATGGGTTGCGCGGCGCGCTGCCAGAAACGTGGCGCAGAGACCAGTCTGTTACGATTGACCGATCCACTTCTCGATCACTCTCTCCCGGAATCCCAAAACAAAGGGAACAGGCTGATGCCCGGGTCGCAGTGACGGCAGAGGGGTGTGGGTCAACAGGCTGATGATTGCCCTGGGCAAAGGAACATTGTTCATGGTGGTGAGGTAGCTGTAACCGTTAAGGCGACAATTGCCTTCCATCAAATAGTATCGGCCACTTTCTTTCTGTCGTCGAAATTCCAGATTGATCGGACCACACCAGCCCCCGGCGCATTCGATCACCCGGGTCGCCAATGCCACCAGGGAGGGATCTGACATGATTTCTCCGGCACAGCCACCGCCCCCCCAGGTAAAGAAGGTCAAATGGGAGGCCAAAGGCAGGGCGACCACCTGCCGGCCCTCCGCGTCATACACCATGACCACCACATGCGTGCTGCCGTCGATATACTCCTGCACCAGGAGAGCATCACCAATGCTCTCTCGCAGCTTGTCCACCGCCAGCAGCAGGCTCTCCCGGTCCCGGACAATGGAAACCCCATGACCGCCACTTTGATTGCGGGGTTTGACCACCAGAGGAAAGGTTCGAAGGTTGTCAATCTCCTCCAGGCTGAAGGATTGGGGAATGTGATCCGGCAACCATGACTGCATGGTCTTGGCCAGATTCCGCTTGTCGGAAAGGATGGCAAACGACTCCCGGGGTGGACGGAACAACTTGACCGGCGGATTCCAGCCGGAATGCAACAGCTCCATCACGGCGGCCATGTCGTAGTCCGAGGTTGGAATCAGCAGGTCAATTTTCTCTTTGGCGATAATCCGGTCGAGAGCCTGAAGATACGCATCTTTTTGGGATGCGCGGGGCACCAGATGCGGCACCACACCGGCAGCGTACAGGCCAGGACAGGTGGGATTGCAATCCGTGAGATGCAATATGATCTCTGGATCACCCGTCAAAGTGCGAATGTAGTTGATGGCGGAAGCCGTGGCGGACAGCACCAGAATATTCATGGAAGGTTTTTCTGATAGGTTGTGTAGGTTGGCTCGGCTATGAGACAGATCCCGGCCCGGGCGATGGTGATTCCTGACGCCGGAGTGACGAGATCAATCCCGGCCTTGCGTAATGCCTGGAAAGCGGCAAGAGGGGTTGGGCGGAACGAAGAGAGCAGTTGTTGGCCACTGTCGCGCACCAGCCAATGCAAGGTGAAGAAACCGGTATGATCCAGGGCGTCGAGAATGGCCAGGCTCTGCTCCACCAGACAAGGTTCCCGAATGGTTTCCGCAGCCTGCAAAACGGTGATGCGAAAGAAACGCTCTTCCCGTACCCGCAACACCCCCAGGGCGATGCTGCCCGGGCCACTGCGGCGCCCGGTCACGACAATGGGAGAGACGCAATCCGGGATCTGTTCCTGGAAAACCAGACCGCACCCATTGGGGTCGGTGATCATGCCCAGTTCCGCGCCTTCACCGGCCAGGGGGGCATCCGGACGGTGACGAAGATCTCCTTTCACGACAGCGCGCCCGGTGACAGGAGGCTTGACAGAGACGGGCAAGAGCGAACACGCAGGAATGAGCGTCGCAATCCTCGGCAAAACGCAAGACAAGGCGTAGCTCTTGCCTGCATCCGCAAGCCAGCGGGGACAGAGGGGAATCTCCAGGTCCGGGAAGGGAAGTCCAGACGGACAGGGCTGATCCGGAAGCCGATAATGGATGCTGACATGGGGCAGATCCCAACCATCCACAACAGACTGATCGGAAAAGAGATGCATCTGAAGGTCCGGCCATGCCATGGCCAACGAAACAGCCGCCTGTTGTTCGGCACCGAGCAGATGTACAATCCGAGGTTTCATCCGTGATCACCTTGTCCACTTTTGGGGGTGGCCGCATCCTCCGCCTGATAAACCGGCAGACCCGTGTTCAACGAGGGAATCTTGAGCCGGGGAAAATCACCGATCACCTCCTGCACAAAAAACAGAGGCCGCCTGCGAGAATCATCCAGGGAACGCCAAAGATACTCCCCAAGCACGCCAAGAAAAGTCAATTGCACTCCGTTCAGTATAAGCATCACCAACAGGATCGTGGTCCAGCCGGGAACAATGCTGTCATACACCAATCGGTTGATGATGAGAAATATGGCGTAGAAAGCACTCAGCACGGCAACGGCGAGTCCGGTCACGCTGATGAAACGAATCGGAAATGAGGAAAATGAAACCACCGTATCAATGAACAGACGGACTTTTTTCATCGTGGTCCATTTGGAACGACCGGCCTTGCGGGCCAGATGATCATATTTGATGCTGGTCTGACGGAACCCGGCGCGCATGATCAGACCTGAATTGATGCGGTTGCGTTCCGGGCAGGATTTGAGCGCCTCGATCACCTTGCGGTCAATCAGCACAAAACCGCCTGATCCTGTCGGGGGATATTGGGGCAAGGCAATTCGCCGGATAATGTTGGCAAAAACAGTGGAAGTGAACACGGACATCCAGTGATCGGCACGGCTGGAACGCACCCCCCATACCACATCCGCCCCATGTCGCCACTCTTCCAGCATGCGCGCAATCTCTTTGGGATGATCCTGCAGGTCCGCGACGGTAAGCACCGCAACGTCCCCGGAACAGAAATGCAACCCCGCCGTCTCCGCCACATGGGCGCCAAAGTTGCGCGACAGGCTGACCACCTTGAAGCGTGCATCGCGTGCGCTGAATTGCTGCAACAAAGTGTGGGTATCGTCGGTACTCCCATCATTCACCAGAACAAATTCCCACATCAATTGCGGTTCTGATTCGGCCAGATCACACAAGGCAGCATATAAATTTTCAAGATTCTCGTATTCATTAAAAATCGTAATAATAACAGAGCAGAATTTCATGGCCATCCGTTCCTCTGAAAGAAAACACAGCGATGATATCAACAGCAATTGATGACAGCCGCCTGATCTTTTCGCACATCAGGATCCTGATGCAGGCGGGCACGGAATTGGTGATTGACTGCGTTCAGGGTTACCGTTGTTTCCCCCCTGCGGGCGATGAACTCCAACAGATCCAACAAAAGCGTCCGCACGCCACGGCCAGCATAACGGACGCGCAGCAATTGCTCCGGATCATGATAGAAAGATTTGGTTGTCTGGTAGAATGCGTCGTCCGGAGCGTTAAGATAAACAAGGTTCGGATGAAAATCAAATACTTTAAGGCCTGGAGAGTCCAGAGGAAGCCGCTTGATGTCGAATTCCGAATAGCCGGCCATCAGATCGGCATGATCCGTATACCAGGTGGGAATCATCACGATGTCCTGTTCACGCCGCCAGGGGTGGAGCCCGGATACCAGAGGCATTTGCACACTGGCGTCGTACTTCAGACCTAATTTCTTGAACAAGGGCAACAACCCGCTTTCCATGAAAAGGGCATGGGAACGTGAACCAATCGCATCCGGAGCGTAGCCTAGGGTTGTCGCAAGAACATGTTCATACAGCACGGATTCCGTGACCTGTTCGTCCTGGACGACCCTGTTTTTGAACAACTGTCGCATTGACTCGCCGTTGCGACGAAAATTGGGATGAATGCCTCGTTCATGCCCGCCGCACACGACGCCGGCATGGGTGACAAAGAGTGTGCAACGCACCCCCGCCGCGTCAAACAATCCAAGCAGGTCGGCCAGAACAACCGGATGCGCCCACTCCACATCAATGGAAAAACATAGCTGGGTTTGAATGGTATGATCCATGAGTCCCCCGAAAGAACCTCGCGCGCGTCTCAAGCCTGCTGACCGTCCGGCGACTCTTTTTGGGCAGACTTTAGCCAAAAGAGCCGTCATGGACCAAACAGGCCGATTTTTGCCTGCAAACGAGGGGATTTTCCCCCTTTTATGCCATTATTTCGACCAATTTCGGCTGATTTTCCGTCAATCGGGCGCAACTGTAGCGTACGAA
>JADGAB010000310.1 GCA_015232245.1 Magnetococcales bacterium
GAGCCGGGAGAAAAGGGCCAGAGGCCCCCAGCCGGCAATTCCCGTGGAACCGCTGGCCGGATGGGTACCTTTGAGAAACGTGGCGCACAGGGCCGGGGTCAAGGTCAGGGCCATGAGCACGGAGAAGAGCATGGTCAGCACCAGGGTGACGGCGAACTGCCGATAGATCGCCCCCACGCTGCCGCTGAAAAAGGCCATGGGGATGAAGACGGCGGAGAGTACCAGGGTGATGCCGATGATGGCGCCAAAGATCTGGGTCATGGCCTTGCGGGTGGCCTCCCGGGCGGGAAGGTGTTCCTCGGCCATGACCCGTTCCACGTTCTCCACCACCACGATGGCGTCATCCACCACGATGCCGATGGAGAGCACCATGGCAAAGAGGGTCAACACGTTGATGGAGTAACCCAACAGGTAGATGCCCACCATGGCCCCGGTCAAGGCCACCGGCACCACGATGGCGGGAATGATGGTGGCCCGCAGGTTGCCCAGAAAGAGATACATCACCAGAAAGACCAGCACCATGGCCTCGCCCAGGGTCTTGACCACCTCGTGGATGGAGATCTTGATGAAGGTGGAGGTGTCATAGGGGATGTCCCAGGCAACGCCGGCGGGAAAGAATTTTTCCAGCTCGGCCATCCGTTCCCGGACCCGCACCGCGGTTTCCAGGGCATTGGACCCCGGCGCCACCTTGATGCCCACGGCAGCGGTGGACTGGCCATTGAGACGGGCGCGTATGGTGTACTCCTGGGCGCCCCACTCCACCCGGGCCACATCCTTGAGGCGTACCGTGGCCCCGTTGCGATCCGCCCGAAGGATGATCTCCTCGAACTCGGCGGCGCTGGTCAGACGGGACAACACCAGAATCGGGGCGTTGATCTCCTGACCCGGCAGGGATGGGAGCTGACCCAGTTCGCCGGTGACCAGCTGGGTGTTCCGTGAGCGGACCGCCCGCAGCGCCTCCCCCGGGGAGATGCCGAACTCGGTCAGCTTCACCGGATCCAGCCAGATGCGCATGGCGTATTCGGTGCCGAACAACTGGGCCTCCCCCACCCCGGGCACGCGGCGCAGGTGCTCCAGCACCGAGGCGGCGGCATAGCTGCCCAACGCGATGAAGTCCTGGCTTTTGTCCGGTGAGTAGATGGTGATGAACATCAGATAGTTGCGCCGGGATTTGGCCACCGTCACCCCCTGACGCCGCACCTCTTCGGGCAGTCTGGCCTCCACCCGCTTGATGCGGTTTTGCGCCTCCACCGAGGCGATGTCCAGATTGGTGCCGGTCTCAAAGGTGAGGGTGAGCGTCATGGCCCCCATGGAGTCGCTGGAGGACTCCATGTACAACAGACGCTCCAGGCCGTTCATCTCCTGTTCGATCAGGGCGGTGACCGTCTCCTCCACCACCCCGGCGGAGGCGCCGGGATAGATGGCGGTGATGGTGATGGCCGGCGGGGCCACATCCGGATACTGGGCCACGGGGAGCTTGTTGAAGGAAAGCCCCCCGGCCAGCAGAATGACCAAAGCGATCACCCAGGCGAAAATCGGTCGATCTATGAAAAATCTGGGCAGCATGGCGCGCTCCCGCGTGTAGACGAATGGTTCAGGCAGCCGGTTTGGCGGGTTCGGATTCTGAGTCCTTCGGGGTGACCACAGATCCCGGACGGACCTTCTGCGCCCCGTTGCCCAGCACCTTTTCTCCAGCCTTCAGACCTTCCAGCACGATCCAGTCCTGCCCGGAAAAGGCGCCGGTCTTGATGGGGCGGGGCACCACCTTGTTGTTTTCATCCAGCATGTAGACGATCTGTCCCTGGGGAGAGGTCAGCACCGCCCGTTGCGGAATGGTCACCCCTTCGGTGGTGGCCATGGCCAGACGCACCCGCACGAACTGACCCGGCAACAAAATCCGGTCCGGATTGGGAAACTCGGCCCGCAACGCCACGGAGCCGGTTTGCGGATCCACCGCCATGTCGGTGAACTGCAGCTTGCCCGGCAGGGAGTATTCCATGTCATCTTCCAGAAGGATCCTGACCTCCACCTCTTCGATGGGCCTGGCTCCTCCCTGACGGATCGCCCGACGCATGCGGAACAGATCCGGTCCCGACTGGGTGAAATTGACCCAAATGGGATCGATCTGCTCCACGGTGGTCAGATGGGTGGCCTCATTCTTTCCCACCAGCGCCCCTTCGGTGACCAGCGTCCGTCCCACCCGTCCGGCGATGGGGGCGGCGATGGCGGCATATTCCAGATCGATCCGGGCGCGGGCCAGTTCCGCCTCCGCCGCCAGGGTTTCGGCACTGGTCTTTTTGAACTGGGCCTCGGCCTGATCGAACTCCTGCCGGCTGACCGCGGAGCTTTCCACCAGGGTTTTCAGACGTTCCACGGTCTGCCGGGCCAACTGACGCTCGGCGGAAGCCCGCTCCAGGGCGGCGCGGGCCGATTTGACCCGGGCATCCAGCGCGCGGGCGTCGAGTCGATACAAGGGGGTTCCGGCGATCACCTCGCTCCCTTCGGCAAACAGACGCTGCTCCACGATTCCTTCGACCCGGGCGCGGATCTCGGCGGTGCGGATCGCCTGCAGACGACCCGGCACCTCCTGGCGCATGGAGAGTTTCTTTGTCACCGCCGTCAACCGTTCCACCTCGGGAGGCGGCGGCGCGGCGGGCGCGGCCTTGGCGTCCGGGGGTTTGGCCTGACCCGCCCCCTGCTCTCCCCGGTCACACCCCGCCAGGGGCAACACCAACCCCAAGACCACGACCCATCTCTTCCAACGCGCATTCATCCGTAACAATACTCCTTGCCGTGGGAAATCCCCTCCGAAAGCTCTTGCAACGCACAAAAGATCAGAATCATGACAGGCACCCCCCCCTGTCAAGTGATTTCTTGACCAAATGGGCATTCAGGCAATCAAAAACATATCCCCGGCATTGACGAAAAGGATTCAGGCAAGGCATAATGGCAAGGTTTATCACATTTTTCGGATGCCGCGCTCATGAGAGACACCTCCAAACCCGTCACTGTCCTGATCGTGGACGACTCCGCCGTCGTCCGGCAAACCCTCACCCAGATTCTGGAGTCCGACCCGCAAATCCAGGTGATCGGTCAGGCCCAGGATCCCTTCGTTGCCGCCGAGAAGCTGAAAACCCTCATCCCGGATGTCATCACCCTGGATGTGGAAATGCCCCGCATGGATGGGATCACCTTCTTGAGAAAACTCATGACCCAGCATCCCATCCCGGTGGTGATGTGCTCCTCCCTGACCGGCGAAGGCACCGAAACCGCCCTGCGCGCCCTGGAATACGGCGCTGTGGAGATTATCACCAAACCCCGCATGGGAACCAAACAGTTTCTGGAAGAGTCCCGCATCCGCATCTGCGACGCGGTGAAGGCGGCGGCCTTCACCAACGTCCGCCACCGACTGCCGACGCGCCAGAGCTCTCCGGCTGCCACAGGATCTTCCACGCCATCCGCATCCGTCACCCCGGCGATCCCGGGATCCGCCGTCGCCAAGGTTGCTCCAAAACTCACCGCCGACGCGATGCTCCCCCCGCCGGATCCCAACTCCCGGGCCATGAGCCAGACCACGGAAAAACTGATCATCGTGGGCGCATCCACCGGGGGAACCGAGGCCCTGCGGGTCTTTCTGGAAGCCCTTCCCGCCGACGCCCCGGGAATCGTCATCGTGCAGCACATGCCGGAAAACTTCACCCGGGCCTTTGCCGACCGGCTCAACACCCTCTGCCAGATCACGGTCAAGGAAGCCGCCGACAACGACTCCGTGGTTCGGGGACGGGCACTGATCGCGCCGGGCAACAAACATACCATGCTCAAAAGAAGC
>JADGAB010000311.1 GCA_015232245.1 Magnetococcales bacterium
TCAAAGGTGAGCCAGGAGGGCAGACCCGAGGCCGTGAGGGTCAGTGGATCCGCGTCCGGATCCGAATAGAGGCTGGCCGGAACGGTGAAATGGAAAAACCGATCCTCGAAGGCGGTCTGATCCTGGAACGGGTTGAACTGCGGGATCCCGCTTGCGTCGACCAGGCGCAGGGAGATCCATTCACTGGCCCTGCTGCCGGAGAGATCGGTGACAGTCAGTTTGATATCCACAATGCCCGGAGCACCCACCGGAGTTCCCAGAAAGGAACCGGTTTCGGCATCGAAGGAGAGCCAGGCAGGCAGGGCCTTGCCATCGGCCATGCCGATGGAATAGGCCAGATGATCCCCGGCATCCACATCCGCAAACAGGGTTTTTGGAACCTGCAGGAGAAATTTCTGGTTGAGGGTCAGAATCTGTTTCGGCCACTTTTCCACCACCACCGGGGCATCGTTGACGTTGGCCACGGTGAGATTGAAACTGCCGGTGGTGGCAAGCCCCCCGGGATCGGTGGCGGTGATCCGGATGGTGGTCAGACCTGCCTGGGCATTGTCCGGGGTGCCATAAAAGGTGCGGGTGCCGGCGTCGAAGCGCAACCAGGCGGGCAAGGGTTCCCCGTTGATCCCTCGGGCCTCCAGGGTGAGTTTATCCCCCGGATCCGCATCGGTAAAAGTCTCTGCGGGCAACGTCAGAACCAGGGAGTGATCCTCCTGGATCACCACATCCGATGGAAAAAGCTTGCCATCGAGCACCGGCGCGTGTTTGAGTCGGGTCACATCGATCTGGAAACTGCCGGATACGGCGCTCTGGGCAACATCTGTGGCGGTGACTCGCACGGAAAGGCTCCCCAGATCCTCCCCGCCCGGCGTTCCCGTGAAGGTGGCGGTGGTGGCATCGAAAGAGAGCCAGGCCGGCAGCAGATTCCCGTTGGCAAGGGTCGCCGACAGCGCAAGCACATCCCCGGGATCGCTGTCCACAAACCCGCCTGTCGGCAGTTGATACTTGAAGGCCGTCCCTTGAGTCACCGTCTGGAAAACCAGAGGCGCTTCCAGTGTGGGGGCGTCGTTGACATTGGATACCGTGATGGTGAACGGTATGGAGAGGGTTTTGCCGGAAGGATCCGTGGCCGTCACCCGCAACGGGAAGGCCCCCACATCCCCATTGCCGGGCTGACCGGTCAAAAGTCGGGTGTCCGAATCAAAGGAGAGCCACGCGGGCAACGGGTTGGCCTCGTTCAAGGGGGCCACCGCCAGTTGGATCTTTCCCCCTTCCGGATCGGTGAACAGTCCGGCCAGGGAGTGGTTGAACGGGGCATCCTCGGTGGCGGTGATCCCCTCCAGGGAACCGCTGAAGGTTGGGGGGAGATTGGGATCCAGAATTTTCAGATGGATCACCCCGGAGGCTTTGGCCCCCACCTGGTCCGTGGCGCTCACCAGCAGATCCACCCCCTGGGTATCGGCCACCACGGGTTTGCCGGTCAGGGTGCCGGATCCGGCGTCGAAGCTGAGCCAGGAAGGCAGCGCCGAACCCTGGACCGCCGAAATCCCATAGACCAGTTTCTCCCCGGGATCCACATCCTTGAACATGGCGGCGACAATGCCGCTTTGGAACCCTTCGTTCTGGATGGCGATCACCTCCGTGTTTACGGCCTGCAGTTGCGGGGCGTCGTTGACATTCACCACGTGGAGGGGAATCACCCGGGAGAGGGTTTCGTGGCTGGCATTTTCCGCGGTCACACGGATGGCTGTCACCCCCACATCGGCGTTGGTGGGCGTGCCGGCGAACAATCCGGTCTGGGCGTCGAACAAAAGCCAGGAGGGCAAGGAGGCTCCGGTCAGGGTGGTGGCCGTCAGTGTGGCCTGCTCCATGCCGGGAAAGAAGGTACTCAAGGGCAATTGATAGACAAAAGCCCTGTCCTCGATGGCCGTGGGATCGGCGGGCGAGGTGGACAGAACTCCCTCACCAGAGGAGGCGGAGACCTGGATCAGGGTGTTCTGGAAGTGACTCCAGGCCGCGTCGGTGGTCACCAGGGCGGTTTGTCCCGTGGCGGCGGCAAGATAACTCTTGAGAACCGAACTGTCGGCAAAGTCGTTGGCCTCCTGGGAGAAATCCAGCTGTACCCCGACTGCCGCATCCCGGGCCGCCTGGGTGATGGCGATGCCGTCTTCCGGATTGTGGTTTTCATCCAGGGTCTGCAGAAACCGCAACAGGTTGGTGGTGGCTTCCCAGTCCCCGTGTCCCGCCAGATCCACCGGAGTGAGGGTCTCTCCGGCCACGGAGTTGCCCAACACAATGTCGCCAATGGAGAAGGTGATCGCCTCCCCGGGCATGAAATGGAACACCCCTGCAGCGCTGGTCTCCCCGGTCTGGGTGGCGGTGGCGAAATGGACTCCTGCCACCTCGCTGTCCAGCAGGGTTCCGGAGAGGGTTTTGACCACCTGCAGGGTAAAGACATCCGCCACGCTGGCGCTGGCGGCATCCGTGGCGGAGACCTTGATGTAGGTGGTTCCCAGATCCGCCAGGGTGGGCACGCCGCTGAACACTCCCGTGGCGGCATCGAAGGTGAGCCAGGAAGGCAGCGCCACACCCGGGGTCAGATTGCCCGCTTTCAGGGTGAGATGATCCCCGACATCCACATCCGCGAAGGTGTTGACCGGCAGCGCGAAGACAAACGCCTGATTGACCAGAACCTGTTGATCGTGAATCCCGTGGACCAGGGTGGGAGCGTCGTTGACGTTGGCCACACTCAGCGTCACCAGATCGGCGACGCTCTCCCCCGCCTTGTCCGTGGCCGTGACCCGCAACTCCCGGATCCCCACATCCCCGTTCGTGGGGGTGCCACTCAGCACATGGGTATCGGCGTCATAGTGCAGCCAGGCAGGCAAGGGAGTGTTGTCCGCCAACGTGACGGAAATGCTCAGGATGTCGTTGGGGGTCAGATCGGCAAAGGTGTTGTCCGGAATGCGGAACAGAAACGACTGATCCTCCGTGGCCACCAGGTCCGCCAGAGGCTTGGCCAGTGTGGGCACCAGATCCGGTTCCTGCACCGTGATCCGGAAGGTGTCCGCGACCACCTTGCCGGAGGGGTCCGTGGCCGTGATCTTGAGATTCACCACCCCCCGATCCGCCTGGGCCGGGGTGCCGGTCAGACTGCGGGTTGAGGCGTCGAAGCTCAACCAGGAGGGGAGGAAACCGTTGCCGGTCAGATCGGTCGCATGCCAGATCAGGGCATCCCCATCCGCGTCCGTGAAGGTGTTTTCCGGCAATACCAGACGGAACAACCGATCCTGGAAAGCGTTCTGGTCCGCCACCGGATGGGCCAGAATTGGCGGATCGTTGACATTGGCCACGTTGATGGAAAACAGGGTGGCCGCCTGGGCCCCTGCGTCATCGGTGGCCGTGACCCGCACGGACAGCTTGCCCGTATCCCCATTGCCGGGGGTGCCGGAGAACATGCCGGTCTGAGCGTCGAAGGTGAGCCAGGAGGGGAGCGGTTTCCCGTCCAGGGTCAGGGCATGGAGGGTCAGGGTGGCGTTGCCGTCCGGATCGTTGAAGAGTTGATCCGGCAGATGGAAACCAAACGGGGCGTCCTGGGTGGCGGCCTGATCGGTGATGGCGGCAGTGACCACCGGAACCCGGTTGGGATAGGTTGTCACCAGGCGGAAGCCATAAGCCGCCACGGCCTGGGCCGAGTCCGTGGCCGTGACGCGCAGATCATACACTCCGGCTGCCGCCGGAGTGCCGAGCAGGGCGCCGGTGGACGGATCATAGCTCAACCAGCCGGGCAACGGGGCGCCACCGCTTAA
>JADGAB010000312.1 GCA_015232245.1 Magnetococcales bacterium
TCTTTTGGTTAGGATATGCCTGAAATAACGAAAGTCAACAAAATTCTGTTCGTCCACGTTTAAGTGGGGTGGTACCCTTTTTCCAGGGGCAATCCTATCCCGGCGAGCATGGGGCCATCATCGATGTCGCTATTTGGGACAAGGCCCAGACCATCTTTTCGGTCAACGGTCAGGAACGATCCGCCATCAATCGCAGACAGTCGCCATCTTCCCTCAAGGGATTGGTCTTTTGCCGCCAATGCCGCCGGGCGATGACACCTAGTCACACCCGCAAGGCGGGACGCATCTATCGATACTACCTCTGCACCGGCGCGGCCAAGAATGGCCATGACGCCTGCTCGATGCCCTCCATCCCGGCGGGCGACGTGGAACAGGTGATTCTGGACCACCTGCGCGCCTTGATCCACTCCCCAGAGATGATGGTGCGCACATGGCAATCGGCCAACGAAGAGGCCACTTTCAAAGAAACCGAAGTGCTGGACACCCTCCGCAGTCTGGATACGGTCTGGGATCAACTCTTTCCCGCCGAACAGGCGCGCCTAACTCAACTCCTGGTGGCGCGTGTCGAGGTGGGCAAAGAAGGGATCGGTCTCAGCCTGCGCACCGAAGGGCTGACCAGTCTGGTCCAAGAACTCCGTCAACCTCTCCATCTCCAACCCATGAGGAATGCCAAATGACAACTATTGCCCAAGCCGGCCAGTCGCAATACACTTTGACTCCAGACGGCAAAATGCTTTCGATCTTCATCCCGGTGGAGTTCAAGAGACGTGGAGGGCGGAAGATGATCGTCGCCCCCGACGATGGCATTTCTCCAGTTCGATGTTATCGGGATGAATCCCTCATCCAGGCTGTTGCCAGGGCTTGGAAATGGCGCAAAATGCTGGATCGCAAGGAGGTGTTGAGTTTATCGGAAATCGCCGCACAGGAAAAGATCGGATCCACATACATATATCGGATTTTCGATTTGAGCTTGCTGGCACCGGATATCGTCCAGGCGATTCTGGATGGCACCCAGCCGCCGGGCCTGTCACTCCGGGAGTTTGCCAAGGGTATCCCGTTGGCGTGGGAGGAACAGAGGGAGAAGTTCGGGTTCAAGGCGGTGTGATGGTGGTGGTTCCGCCACTATCCAGCATGTTCTTTTCTCAAGATTTCTTGACGAACTCCGACTTGAGCATCATCGGCCCGATGCCGGTAATTTTGCAGTCAATGTTGTGATCACCCTCAACAAGGCGGTTGATTTTGACCTTGGTACCCACTTTTACCACGGAAGAAGAACCTTTAACCTTCAAATCCTTGATCAGGCTGACCGTGTCGCCAGCCTGGAGGGTGTTTCCATGGGCATCCGTCACCACAAGTTCATCGCTTGGGGGTGATGCGGCATTCGGGTTCCACGCATGCCCGCATTCCGGGCAGATCAGTTGGTTCCGATCTTCATAGGCGTAAGCCGATTCACATTGGGGACAGGGAGGGAGTGCGTCGCTCATAGTTTTCCATTTTGGCATGGGTTGTGAGATGACTTATATCACGATTCAACATCATTGTTTCATCAAAATATTCTTTGAGATGGACAGACTCAATCCCCCATCCACCGCAACACCTCTTCCCGGTCGCAATCGCATAGATCCCTCAACGGGGATTTCATCGGTCGCCAGATCCGCTCCACCCGCCCGGCTGCAATGAGGGGTTCGATCAGTTCTCGGATCTCCTCTGGCCCCTGCAGCAGATGGATCGCCAGATCGGCCAGCAAAACCTCTTTCCGGTCTGCCAAAAACACTTCCGCTTCAGCAATTGACATGTTCCCCGTCCTGGTCCTCGGTCAGATTTTCCTTGGCGACTGGCCGCACCAGTCGCGCCGTGTCGGTTTTTGCTTCCCGGCAGGCAAGGCGTATGCGGGTCACCAGTGATCCGCGCCCTTTCCGCCACCCGTTGGCCTTGACGGTTCGGAGAGGTTGGCGGACGTTTTAGCTCCCTCCAAGACCAGAGAATATTCTATCATGGGATGTCCTTGCCCACCCAGTCTCCATTAAAAATGGTGCATTAAAAAATCCAATGAAATCGCGAGTGGAGTTAACTACACTCACCTGGGGTGAGTGTAGTTGAAATGGAGAAGGGGGCCAAAGAGAGAGAAATTTGGGCCGAAATTCACGGAGGGTGAGTGGAGTTGAACCGGAAAACGGGCTGGGGTGGCCGCGTTAAGTATTGGAAACATTGGGGAATTTTTTGTGGATTTGGCGGGGTATGCGAGATGAGTAAAAATGGAGAAATTTCAATAGGTTAAGACTGGCGGAGGAGCAGGGATTCGAACCCTGGGTGGAGTCACCCCCACAACGATTTTCGAGACCGTCCCATTCGACCGCTCTGGAACTCCTCCGCATATAATCTTTTCTGACGAACTGACAGTTTTCAATTTTATACTGTCCACTTTGGCTTGGCAACCATTCCATGCAGGATGTCAAATAATTCCGCTTTGTCACATTTCGGGGCACTGGGCTCCGACTATATCGAAAGATCGGGATAGGGGGGCTTGTGGTCTTTCCCCCTCCCACACCACCGTGCGTACGGATCCGTACACGGAGGTTCGGCGGATTAAGCTGTTTTAGGGCGTGTTGACATTCGATAAATTAATCCGCATCATGTCCCAAAGGAGGTAATGATATGGATCGATTAACGAGACATCCGTGTGCCAGTGCTCATGTGGCTGAAGAGGTTGCACGAAGCCCGTTCCCTTCTTGTTTGGTTCCGTGATGCGCTGGCCGATCAGACCTGCCTTCTTGACCCATCTTCGCAAGCTAATATTCTAAAAATATTAAAAAAGCCGAAAGTATGATTATAAAAGTTAACAAAATAATCAAAGGCTTCGTGATAATTTTTATTATTTGCAATAAAATCAACATATTGTCAGGACGCCCCCGTCAAAATTCAATTAGTAGTGGCATAATTTTTCAGAAGGCATTGACATCCTCCCGCCAGCCTGCCAGTATGGCGGCATGTATATTCGACGAACCACTATCAAGAACCACCAAACTGGTGGCACCTATTTTACCCATCGCCTCGTGGAAACGCGCACAGAAGAGGATTTCGCCCGTTTCGTGTCAAACTTGATTACAAGTGAACCAGACGCCACCAAATGGCATCTGGTTATGGACAACTTGAACACCCATGTTTCGGAGTCAATGGTGCGGCTTGTGGCGCAACACAGCGGAATCAAGGAAGACTTGGGGATGAAAGGCAAGAGGGGCATATTGCAATCGATGTCTACCCGCGAGAAGTTTTTGCATGATCCAGGCCACAAAATTATTTGTCATTTTACGCCGAAACACTCATCATGGCTTAACCAAATCGAGATGTGGTTTTCGATTCTTGCGCGTAAAGTGATGCGGCGGGGAAATTTTCTTTCCCAAGACGATTTGAGGGAAAAAATCACGTCGTTCATCGCATATTTTAACAAGGCAATGTCGAAGCCGTTTCGCTGGACCTACCAGGGCAAGCCCCTTGCGGTCTGAAGGATGGTTCCGAATTTCCACTATGCACCACTAGTGGCTCAACCGATCTGAATTGACGGGTAAAGTCGCGCCAATTTGATCCGAGCTGTTTCGGTTGTAAATTGCCATTTCACTTTACCTTTTCCCTGGTTCCGTTCCTTTCCCTAGGCTGCAACTTCCCGGACCAGCGTTTCTTGATCAGGAATCGGGATAGGGGGGGCCTTGTGGGCTTCCCCCCTTCCACACCACCGTGCGTACGGGTCCGTACACGGCGGTTCGGCGGATTAAGCTGTTTTAGGCAGGGTAGGTGTGAGGAG
>JADGAB010000313.1 GCA_015232245.1 Magnetococcales bacterium
CCAAAAGCAAAGTCCCAAGGGCATCGCCCTTGGATCCCACCAGGTGGATAATCCCCCTGGACCCCTATCAGTAAAACTACGTATCCCAGAATGGTTGCGGTTTAAAATATAAAAATCAATGAATGCATGTTTCAAAGTCCCAGGGATAATCCCCCTGGACCCCTGTCGGTTTTTCTGTGGTTCAACCCTCCTGACCATCCGGTCGTGGGGTGGAAAGAATGGGCAGGAATTTCCAGCAGAATAGCAGATAAGCGCCAATCCACAACCCCCCCGCGACAGGAATGGCCATTTCAGGCATCCATGGCGCGAAAAAAACCCGCAGCAAGGCGGCGGCGGTCATGCACAAAAAAGCTCCGGTGAGCACGCCGGAAGCCACCACAGGTCGGCCTGTATGGGTCAGGGCGATGCGGGCCATGATGCCCAGGGTGAACAGTCCCATGGCTCCCACGGTGAGGGCGTGCAGGGCGGTGCTTTCGGAGAGGATGCCGGTCAGCCGGGACCAGCCCCGGACGAGCAGTCCCACCACCAGCCACAGATAGCCCAGATGCAGCACCCACAACAACGGCGCCGACAAGGTTTTCAGGCCATGCCAGCGGGAGAGACGCACACCCTGGATCACACCGGCAGCGATCAGAATCCAGCCGACCCGGTTTTCGGTCGCAAAAAACAGATCCGCCAGCACCACCAGGGTCAACGTCAGGACGCTCAATATCTCCAAAGGCACGGAGATGGCAAAGGTGGCCTCTTCCCCCCGGGCGTTCAAAGCGTCGCGGGTGAACATGGGCATGATGTGGCCGCCGGTCATGGCCAGAAAAAAGACGATGGCGTTCTGGCCCAGGTACAATCCGCTCCGGGCCACCTCCGGGACCAGTCCCAGGGCTTCCAGATGGGTCAAAAGATCCCCCATGGCCATGAGCATCAACAGCCCGGGAAAAATGCGATGAATCCGGTTTCCGGTAAACCACAGGGTGGGGGTGAGAAACGCCAGAAAACCGAGGAAAAATCCCAGATCCGCCACAGCCTGGAACCAGGAAGGCAGACAACACTCCAAGAGGACGGCGGCGCGACCGGTCAACCAGGCCAGCACCAGTCCCAGCAGGGGCCAACCGGTCAGGGGTGGGGTTTTGGACCATACCGGCGTGGCGGTGAGCAGAAATCCCGCCGCCGCCGCCGCAGTGAAACCGAAAAGCATCTCATGGCCGTGGAGCAGGGCGGGGGAGGCATGGGAGTGGATGCGCAGCCCCCCCGCCAGAAACCAAAGCCAGAGGCTCATGGCGATGACGGACCAGATCCCGGCCAGGGCAAAGAAAAACCGAAACCCTTGGGCGTTGAGCAGCTGGAGTCTGCCCGGGGGTGCCGCCTGATCCGGCCTGCGGGCAGGATTGTTCAAGCGTCACTCCTTGCAAAGGCAGGCAAATTTTTCCAGGGGAGGCACTGAAACGCTTTGCCTTGTTCAGGAAGCGAGGGGATTGGTCGCCAGTTGCTGTTGGGCGGCAGCCGACAGGGTGACCCGGTAGGCACTGGAACGGACCTGAGCGACACCGGGTTCACCAAGAGTGGCATTGGGTTTTTCCCGCGCCTGAGCCACGACAGTTCTGGTTTCCTTTTCACGGCTCTGCTGTTGCAGTTGGGTGGCGGTCTGCACGGCACGTTGAATCAGAAATCCGGCGGCACTGAGAATGTCCATGTTACGGCTCCCGAGAGGAAGGAGAGTGGGTTGTGATTGGATATCCGGTTCGGAAGGCAGATTTCACTGGCTCCGATGCAATAGATTAAAGCAACATGTATGCCAATTGTCTGAAACGTAGTTCCCGTCTTTGGAAATTCCCTGGCAACGAACAGATAAAATAGAAATTTTTCAATATGTTGTCTCGAAATTCCTCCATGCGGATCCTGCAAGCGCCAGTTTTCGTTATGTGACCGATGGGTGTCATTTTTGCCTGCCCGTGGGATCAATTTGCCGTCACGGAGCGGTTTTGTTCCCGGAACAAGGGAGGATGTAAAATGGCGCTTGACTTCTTTTGGAAGGATGTTAAAATGCTTGGCTCATTCCCCGATAGCTCAGTCGGTAGAGCAGGTGGCTGTTAACCACCTTGTCCCTGGTTCGAGTCCGGGTCGGGGAGCCAAAAATGAAAAACACCCGGTCCGCAAGGTCCGGGTGTTTTTTTGTGTGCCCATGCCGGGCCGCTTTGCGGCTTGCCGGGCGCGCAAGGGAATTGCTTCGCAATTCCCTTTTGAAAAGCGCGCCAAAGACTTAAAGTCCCAGGGGCCTCATTCCTGGACCCCACCCCAGGGATGAGTCACCCTGGACCCCACATCCAAGTAAAACAACGAGACTGGAGACGATTTTGTTCGTACGAATCATTGGCGCGGGTCTGGCGGGATCCGAGGCGGCCTGGCAACTGGCCAACCGTGGGGTTGCCGTGGAGCTGTTCGAGATGCGTCCTCACCGCCACTCCCCGGCCCACCATACCGACCACTGCGCCGAACTGGTCTGTTCCAACTCCCTGCGGGCCGATGACTGGCAACACAATGCCGTGGGTCTGTTGCATCAGGAAATGCGCCTGCTCGACAGCCTGATCATCGCATCGGCGGATGCCAACCGCACCCCGGCAGGCGGGGCTCTGGCCGCAGACCGGGAAGGCTTTTCCACCTGGATCACCGACAAGATCACCCGGCATCCGAATATCACCCTGATCCGTCAGGAGTTGACCACAATCCCCACGGACGGACTGACCCTGATTGCCACCGGACCGCTCACCTCCGATGCCCTGGCCGCTCACCTGGAACAGTGGGTGGGGGCGGAAAGGCTCTATTTCTACGACTCCCTGGCCCCCATCGTGGAGTTGGACTCCATCGATTTCAACCGGGCCTTTCGCCAGTCCCGCTACAACAAGGGGGGGGCCGACTACATCAACTGTCCCCTGGATCAAAACCAATACCAGACGTTCATCGCGGATCTTCTGAACGCCGAACAGGTGCCCTGCCGTCCATTCGAAAAGCCCGTCTACTTCGAAGGGTGTCTGCCCATCGAGGTGATGGCCTCCCGGGGTCCGGAAACCCTGCGCTTTGGTCCCATGAAACCGGTGGGTTTGAACGATCCCCATCAGGGAGGGATCACCCCGCATGCGGTGGTGCAACTGCGTCAGGACAACCGTCTGGGAAGTTTGTGGAATCTGGTGGGTTTTCAGACCAAACTGACCTGGCCGGAACAGAAACGGATCTTTCGCACCATTCCCGGTCTGGAAAAAGCGGAATTCGCCCGATTGGGGGCGATTCATCGCAATACCTACATCAACGGACCCACGGTTCTGGATGCCCATCTGCGTATGAAGAATCAGCCGACGGTTTTCATGGCCGGCCAGATCACCGGTGTGGAAGGGTATGTGGAATCCGCGGCTTCGGGATTGATGGCCGGTCGGTTTCTGGCCGACCTGGTGCGGCATGGACAACTGCCCGCACCCCCGCCCGCCGAAACCGCTCATGGGGCGTTGTTGCGGCATGTGACCCAGGGGGATGGGGAGCACTTCCAGCCCATGAATATCAATTACGGACTGTTTCCTCCGCTTGTCGAACGTTGTCGCAAGATCGATCGCAAGCCTGTGATGGCCAATCGGGCCTTGGAGGCTCTGCGGGTCTGGATGGGGTAAAACCTGTCCGTTTTTGAATCGTACCAGAAAATCCGGTTCAAACCGCAACCATTTCGGAATGCGTCGTTTTACTGATAGGGGTCCAGGGGGATTATCCCCCTGGTGGGGTCCAGGGGCGAAGCCCTTGGTGGGGTCCAGGGGCGAAGCCC
>JADGAB010000314.1 GCA_015232245.1 Magnetococcales bacterium
AACTCCCCCCGCCACTGCTCCCGCAGATTCACCAACCGGGCTTCGATCTCCACCCGTCGCGCCTGGGCCGCGGCCAAACGGGCCCGCAACGCCGGCTTGATCACCAGTTCCAGTTCCAGACGCCGCTGCCCCATCAACCGGAAAGTGGATTTCAACAACTCCGCCGCCGTGCCCTGAGAGCCAAGCCGCTTGACCAGCGCCCCCAGATTGCCAAGCTCCGTCTCCTCCTCCTTGATGCGGGACTCCAAAGCTGTGATCACACTCGCCACCTCGGTGCGCAACTGCTGCCACTCGATGGCGTTCTTCTGGGTCTGGGCCACCAGAACCTCCCACTGGGCCAGAAACTTCTCCATGGGGGTGTGGGCGTGCTCCGCCTGCTTCTCCTTCTGCTCCAGGGCGCCGGTCTTGGCCTCCAGCGCCTGAGCCTGCAAACGGCTCAACGCCTCCTGATACTGCTTGTACTGCTGCTCCTCCCACTCGAAAGAGCGTTGCGCCAACTCCAACTCCTTGTCCTGACGCACCCCATGCTCTTTTTCGTACGCCAGCTCCGCGTTCCACAACGCCACCTGGGCCTGACTCACCTGCAGACTCAAATCCGCATTGTCCAATTTCAGCGTCACCAGCCCTTTCTTGGCCGCATCCCCCTTGCCCGCCAAAGCCGGCAGCTTGCGCTGCTCATCGGTGGCCGCCTTCTGGGACTGCTTGGCCTGGAGGATCAACTCCGGAATGCGCTGCAGCATCTGTCGCCGACTCTCCCGGGCATCCTGCAACGCCTTCACCGCCTTGAGACGCTCGGCCCGTTTCTCCTCCAACAGCTTGAACGCCTCCTGGGTCGGATTGGCGGGAGGCGGCAACGGCGCCTTCTTTTCCAACTCCCGGAGTCTGGCATCCAGATCACTTTCCGTCCGCCCCTTGTCCGGCCTGGTCTGACTCATTTCATTGCGCCGCGCCAGAGTCTCGCCAAGCTGACGCAACAAAACCACCCGCTCCTTGATCGCCCCGCGCCGCCGCCCCTCGGGACTCTCCTCGACCACATCGCCGGCAATGGCCGACAGATCCTGATTCAACAGACCGATCACCGTCTCGATGGTCTCGGGTGTCAACGTGGGCTGCTTCCAGACCGGCGTATAGGCGGTCAACGCCGGACCCTCGGCGGCCTGCACCGTGGTTCCCCAAAGACAAAACACCGCCAGGATCACCAGGATCCGTGACCAAAAGCGCATCATGACAAGTAACCTGTTATTTTTCATGGAGTTCCCGCCGGATCCAGCTTGAGGCAGGCAAAGAGTTGCAAGGGGGACTTGCCCCCCTTGCGGATCAGCCAGGGCAACGATCAGGAAGTCAATTCAAGATTACGATTGCGGAAGGTATCGGATTTGCGACCAAGATCAAACTTTTCAGCTTGAAGAGCCATCAAAGTGCTTTTCCAGGCCTGACGAGCCGCCTTGAGCACCAGATAACCACCAAAATCGCCGGATTGACCATACAGATAGTCGTCCGGATCCCGGTTGGCCGACTTGATGGCATTGACAAACTTGCCGGGGATCGCCTCGGTCAGATCCGCCATGCGGACCTTGTTCTGGGTGCCTTCGTTCTTGTTCTCGATCAGGGCCTCCCCGTTGCCAACATAGTAGATGTAATACCCCTCCTGACCGAAAATCTGCTTTCTCACCTCCACCTTGGCGCCGATCATCTCCGCCTCGTGGGGATTGTTGGTGACCAGACCAAAGGTCTCCTTGGTACGCAGATCGATGATGTCGTTGAGATGTGTCACCAGGATGGTGATCAGCTTGTCCTTGAGCAGGTCCCGCACATCCGGGGAGAGTTGATGGAGAATCTTGCGATCAAACTCCAGCAGAATGCAGGGATCCACGGCCACGATGCTGGCCCCCCGGGGTTTGGCGCTCAAAAAAGCGATCTCCCCGAACACGGAACCTGGTTTCAACTCGTTGATGGGGTTGACGTTGGGTTTCTTGTAGACGCTCACCTTGCCCTGCAGCAGCACAAAAAACGAGCCGGAATCATCCCCTTCGTTGATGATCGGACTGTTGGCCGGATACTTCTTGAAGACCGTATCCAAGGCCGCGATCTCGTTTTTGGCATCCTGGGAGAGATCGGCGAAGAACTTGATTTTATCCAGAAGGTTCACATCGAACATGTCAGTTGTCTCCTAAGTGCGTCGCGCCAGAAGATCGACCAACCGTCCCATGTTGGACAGCGAGAACAGATGGGCATACACCCAGCCCAACTCACCGCAACGGAACAGCTCCAATGCCTGGGGCTTGCTCAATTCCAATAATTTCTTCTCATCCACCACCAGCAGACCTTGCATCGCATACTGGGCACCGTTCACCAGATCGGCGCGGGCGGTCAACTCCACCAACAGATCCAGGCCATGCAGGCGATTGACGAACACCTCGGTACGCCGCACCTGGGCCTGGAACTCCTCCAGGAAACGGATCGCCTTCTTGAACCAATCCGTCGGCTCTCCCTGATCGTCGAACAGCCGTTGCCCCTCTCCCTGGGTGACGAATCCCGGGAAGGCTTCATCGATACAGACGGTCAGCGCCTGAGTCTCCAGGTTGCCCGAGGCCAGCACAAAGGGATAACGTCGCACAAAGGCCGGGATGTATTTGGCCTCCCACACCCCCTCCGAAGTGACGAACAGGTTCTCCGCGTCCCGCAGGCCCAGCAGCGCCACCGGAACGATGCCCTGGCCATGACGCACGAAAAAGACCGGATACTCCTTGGCCGCCTCGATCATTTCGCTGCCGTTGAGGACCACGGAGTTGGTCTGACTGGCAAACCTGTACTCCCCCTGCTGACGGGCGAGCCGCAGATGTTTGTGCCGATGTTTGTCCAGCACAACCGGTTTTTGATAGAACAGCAACTCTGCCATGGTACAGTTTCCCCGGGTCCGTGCGCGCCGTTTACTTGAGCAGCACCCGGCTGGACTCGTTCAGGGAAATCGGCTGTTTCTTCACCAACTCCTGGATATAGGCATCCTTGTTTTCCTGCATTTTTTTCTCTTTCAGCATCTGCGCCAGCATGGCTTTCACCTGATCATAGGGGCGGGCGGAGGCCTCCCGTGAACCCAGATTCTGGATGATATGGACGCCCTGGGCGCTTTTCACAGGATTGGAGACATCATTGTTCTTCACGCCTTCCAGCGCCTTTTTGAACTCCGGCAGCAACTGTGCAGTCGGCACCCAACCCATATCCCCACCCTGGGCCGCGGATTGAGGGTGCTGGGAATACTTGCTGGCCAGCGACGGAAAATCCGCCTCCTTCCTTTGCAGCATAGTCACATACCGTTCCGCCTGCTTGACCACCTCACCCCGGGCTTTCTCATCCATGTTCGGCTCGAACTTGAAGAAGATCTGGGCGATATGCACCGCCGCCGGCATCATGAAGCGGGATTTGTTCTCCTCGTAGGCCTTTTGCAGATCCGCTTCTTCAGGAAACTTGCCGGTGATTTTGGAGGCATTTTTCAGGTAATGCTCCACCAGCACACTCTCCTTGGCCCGATCCATCTGAAAGGCGACCTCGCCCTTTTGTTCCAGTTTCTGCTCGCGGGCCTTGGCGATCACATAACGACGCAGCATGGCTTCGGCGATTTTCTGGTTCAGAATTTCCGGGTTGGCCAGAAGCTGGGCCTTGACCTCCCTGTCGCTGTAGTTGAGCAGGTTCTGGAACTCATTGAGCGAGAGATTGACCCCGCCCATGGTGGCCAGAATCGAACTGCTGTCCACCGGGGCCTTGTCCGCCTTCTCGGTTTTCTTCTCCGCCGCC
>JADGAB010000315.1 GCA_015232245.1 Magnetococcales bacterium
AACAGCAAAATAACTGTCATCACCCCAACGGAAAGGATAAATAACGGATACACCAGCGCCGATCGGACCGACTTCACCCTGGATGCCCTGCAGACCCATCAGACCGACTTCGCCCTGGATACCCTGCGAACCCACGGGGCCAATCTCACCCTGCGGCCCCACGGGACCGATTTCACCCTGGACACCCTGCGGACCCACGGGACCAATCTCTCCCTGCGGACCTATCGGGCCAATCTCTCCCTGGACACCTTGCGGACCCACGAGACCAATCTCTCCCTGCGGACCAACCGGGCCAATCTCACCCTGGGGACCGACGGGGCCGGGGTCGCCAACCGGCCCGGCGATGCCGACCCCACGTTTCAAAACACCGACCACCAGCCACGATCCACCGATATACCGGGAGACCGCCCAGGTTTCCGAGTGCAGGAACAGATCACCTTCCCCGGGAGGTGGAGTGGTGGGGGCTGCGGTGTTGACCGTCAGCGTTGGGACGCGCAAGCCTGGGATGTCGTCGACCAGAACGAACGCGTTCGTGGTCGGGTTGAACTCAAGATGCTTCGACATGTCTGGATTCCTTATTAAAGAATGAAGTCACGGATGGTGATGTTCGTGTTCACGGGTGATATCTGCCGACATGATCTGGATCAGTCGCAGCACGGTCACCTCGGTGGAGACCGCCTGGATGGCCCTGACCACCTGCAACCAGGGGCAGGTCTGGTGTCGGTGTGATGATGGGTGGGCATGCTGGTGTCCTTCTTCTTTTACCCATGCGGATGCCGCAGGCCCGATGCGTTTCCAGGTGGTGCCGTCGGTTTGGAAACAGACCGACCCGACCGGGAAGGAGGAGGTGTCCATGGTTCTGGGATCTGCCTCGCCGGCAAAGAGCCCCACCTTGCCCTGGAGCGAAAGAGTCCTGACGGCAAATGCGGAATCGAAATCAGGTGTGGCCATGAACACCCCCTTTAAAAATGCCAAACGGGAGGCTGGCAGGCCTCCCGTTTGGCAACCCGGGTCAAGGATGGAAGGAAAAGGTCAGGCGGCGCGGCGCAGGACCGAGCGGGTCATGGTCACATCCACGGGAACGGCAGAGGCCATGCGCAGACGCATGGTGCGCAGGTTCATGGCGCCTACCACCTCCACGTCCATGGTGATCTCAAACCCGTTGATCGGGCGCCCCAATTCGATGATCGCCGACTCATTGAAAGTCGCCGCCGTCGCGGGCAGACCGATGGAGGCGTTGTGGGCCGCCACCACCCGGGTGACGTAGACATTGCCCGGATGGGCCACCTCCCGTGCATGAATGATCCACTCCGCAGCCAACTCCTGCTCCATCAGAATCGAGTCGGCGGTGACCTGGCTGGTCACGGCAGTCGTGAGACTCTCGTGGCTGACGCTCCCCAGGCGATCATCCAACGCGCTGATGGCCGCCTCCAGGCTGGTACCCTGGCCCACCACTTTGGTGGTCAGATAGGCTGGGGCTTCGTTCCCCACGCCCTTGCCGACAAAGGAGAGCAGATAGCCCACCTCCCGGTCCAACTGGCTGATGCCGTCATTGAGGCTCGCGCCCTGGGTGACGGCCACCGGGGTGGCGTAAAGGGGCATCTCCTCGCCAACGGATTTGCCCATGTAGGCCAGGATGTCGCCGGTCGCCGTATCCAACTGACTGATGGCGGCTTCCAGATTGGCCCCTTGCGTCACCACGTCGGTGCTGGAATAGCTGGGCAGTTCCGCGCCATCACCGGACTTGCCGATGAAGGTCTGGATGAAGCCGGACTCCAGGGTGTTGGACTGACCCTGTTTCACCCACTGGCCGTCACTGTTGAAGGAGTAGACCGAACCTTTCTCGGCACCCTCCTGGACGTAGACGGTATCCCCCACATGGTTCTGGAGAGTCACCCCCTTGATGGTGCGCAGAGCCACCCGAGCAAAACCGGTCCGGGTCGCGGAGCCGCCGGTGAAGGCGGTCAGGGCCACGGGAGGCTGGAGAGTCACCGCGTCGATGCCGGCAATGATCTCCTCGGGGGTGAAGTCCGGGCAGGCCATCTGGACAAGATTGTCCGTGTCCACCGCCTCGATGGCCCGGATCACGTCGAGCACGGTTGCCGTGGAAGTGCCGGCGGTGTTCTTCAGATTCACCGCGATGGCGTTACCAACGATGGTGCAGGTGGTCTCGGTGGCATCCAGCGGGTTGTCGGTGGTGGCCACGAAGGTCAGGGCGTTGCCTGCCGTGGTATCCGCCGTGGTCGGCAGGGCGGAGCGCAGGGTGTAGACATGGGAGCCGGCGGGGTTGGTCCCTTCGGGGTCCATGGCCACGCTGGCCTGGGGATAAAAGCCGACATCGCAGATGGAGGGTTCCACGTCGGTGAGTTTGGCGAACAGCACCCGCTGCGGCAGACTGGACATGGCCAGACCGGTCGTCCGGGCCTGGGCCAGGGTCAGATCCTGGAGGATGGCGGCATCCACCGGGGCGAGCCAGTTCGGCGCAACCCCGATCAGATCCATGGAGGTGGTGAGCGTGGCCCATTTGTCCGGACCGGCGCCGATGGTGGTTTTGCGATACCACTGACCGGAGTCCTGGGCAATGGCCAGAGAACCCACGGACAGGCTGTCCGCCAGGGAACCGGACGGAGCGGAAGGGAACACCTGGAACTGCACCTTGCCATCCAGATCCAAACCACCCTTGATACGAAACGGAGCGACAGTACCCATTGTTTTAAAACTCCCTACAGAATTGTTATTGGCGAAATGCCACACTGCGACTTCAAGCAAAAACTCCGATTTTCATGCTGTTCACGTCCAGCAAGCCGTCGTAAAGCGACGTGAACACCATTTGCACCTCATCCCCGTCGGCCACGAAATCGATTTCGTAGACCACGGTGTCCGCATCTCCTGTAATGGCGTATTCGTTGAATGCGATGACTCCTCCTTTATAAAAGGCGTTGATTTCGCTGCCGACACCCAGCCCGTTGACCGGGTCGGAGATGGTCAGCAGCCACTTCACCTGCCGGTACCTACCCGGCATGGCCACCTGGTCGACAACCGTCGGGATGTCACGAGCGATGCCGTCCACCCGCTTGGGGTTCTCCCCGAACGGCCAGCCGCCGGTGGATTGCAAGACCACCGGGGCCGAGATATTCAGGGGTTCGTCCGTAACCAGGACGTTGAGTGGCGTTTCGACGATTGTGACCACAAGGGGCTGTTCGCCGACCGTGACGTGGATGGGCTGCTCGGCCATGGCGATCAACCGTTCCGTCGGGTAATGTCCGGCAGCACCTGGATGCGGCCACTGATGAAGGTGGCCACCACCGGCGGGTTGCCCGGAATCACCTTCTGCATGTCGTAGAGGTAGATCCCCGGTTCGATCAAGCTGGTCTCGGTGGAGTCCAGAAGCAGTGAACCGGACCCGGCCACGGATGCGGGGGTTGAAGGAAACATGACCCGTTTTTGCAGCACGGCCTCGCTGTCCTGATCATTGGCCGTGCGCTTCATGGTGAACCACAAGGTGTGACCGGTGATGTCGACCGGGCTTGCGTCCGGGTTGGAAAACGACAGGGTGAAGACCTTGGTGTCGCCCCGGTAGAATTGGAAATTGTTGGATGGCCGCGTCATGGGGCGCTCCGGGCACAAAAAAAGCGCACAAGGGCGCGTCAAAATGAGCGGTGACTGAAATCTTGATCAACACGCAACAAACGGGTCTTATCCCGCATTTTTCCATTCATTCATGGCACGTTCACTGGTAACATGGACACGTTGAAAGAGACTTGCGCGTTTTTTCATCGTTTC
>JADGAB010000316.1 GCA_015232245.1 Magnetococcales bacterium
GATACCCATTATGCGGGCGAGCCCACCCGGGTGGAGATCGGCATGCGCTGCGCCATCCGGGAGTACGTGAGTATCCATCGGGGGACCGAGGGGGGTGGGGGACTGACCCGGGTGGGCAACGATTGCATGATCATGGCCTATGCCCATGTGGCCCATGATTGTCGGGTGGGGGATCATGTGATCATGGCCAATGGCGTCACGTTGGCCGGTCATGTGGAGATCCAGGACTATGCGGTCATCGGCGGATTGACCGCCATCCATCAGTTTGCCCGCATTGGCCGGAACGCCTTTGTGGGGGGCGCGTCGGCGGTCTCCATGGATGTGGTGCCGTATGTGTCGGCTGCGGGCAACCGGGCGAAAATCACCGGGGTCAATGTGGTGGGATTGCGCCGCCACGGCTTTACCGAAGAGACCATCAAGGCCGTCCGTCAGGCCTATCGGATTGTTTTCCGTTCCAATCTGCGCATGGAACAGGCGATCGAGGAGCTGGAGCGTCACCTCTCCCAGAACGGAGAGGTGCAGTACATGCTGGAATTTCTCCAGACCGGTCAAAGGGGCATCTGTCGCTGAGCGGACGGGTCGGCAGATCGATCATGGACCATGCGTTCTCTGTATTCCATCTGAGACTTTTTCCTTGAATGCGCGTATCGGATTGGTCGCGGGTTCAGGACAGCTTCCCCTGATATTTGCGCGTGCCATGTGTCGCCCGGACGGGCCAGGACTTGCCGCCATCGTTGCCCACGAGGGTGAATCCGATCCGGCGCTGGCGCACTGCGCCGATGAGATTCTGTGGGTGAAACTGGGACAATTTTCACGGATTCTGCGCTATCTGCAACAGCGGGGCGCCCGTGAGTTGATTCTTGTGGGGGGGATTGCCAAGTCACGCATCTGGCGGGCCCGTCCTGATGCGCTGGCGTTGCAAATGCTCCTCAAGCTGCGGGGCATGGATGATGATCAACTGCTGCGCGCCGTGGCCGGAGAGCTGGAAGGAAGAGGGTTTCTGCTGCGCTCCGTGACCGACTATCTGCCGGAGCTGCTCGCTCCCCGGGGGTGTCTGAGTCGTCGGCAGCCCACCGCCGCCGAGTGGGCGGACATCCGTCATGGTTGGCGGGCGGCCAAGGGGCTGGGAGCGCTGGATATCGGTCAAGGTGTGGTGGTGCGGCGCAATATGGTGGTGGCCGCCGAAGCCATGGAAGGAACCGACGCCATGCTCGCCCGGGCCGGAGGTTTGATCCATGGGCAGGGCCGAGGCTGGGCTGCGGAAGGCGAGGCGGTGTTGGTGAAAGTGGTCAAGCCCATGCAGGATCAACGTCTCGACCGGCCCACCATCGGACCCGCCACCCTGGAAAACATGGCCCGGGCAGGCATTCGCGTGGCAGCGGTGGAGGCGGGAGGCACCATGATTCTGGATCCGGAGGCGACCCGTCGGGCCGCCGACCGGCTGGGTCTGGTGCTGGTCGGGGTCGGGGAGGAGGATGTCATCGGAGTGGGCGCAAGGGGATCCGAATGAACCAGAAAAACGATGCCAGTGGAGATGTCCGGGAGTTGCGCGCCGCAGTCATTGGCGTGGGCTATCTTGGACGGTTTCATGCCCACAAGTATTCCCGCATCGAAGGGGTGAAACTGGTGGCGGTGGCGGATTTGCAACCGGATCGGGCCGCCAGGGTGGGCGCGGAGCTGGGTGTGGTGGCGGTGGCGGACTACACGGAACTGTTGTCCAGAGTCGATCTGGTCTCCGTGGTGACGCCTACGGAGAGCCATTACCGGGTGGTCAGAGACTGCCTGCAGGCCGGTGTGCATGTTCTGGTGGAAAAACCCATCACCACGCGCCTGGAGGAGGCGGATCGGTTGATCGAACTGGCCGCACAGCAGAAACGATTGCTGCAGGTGGGACATATCAAACGGTTTCATCCTGCGGTGCAGGCGTTGCTGGACTCCGGATTGCTGGTCAATCCCCGCTTCATCGATGCCCAGCGTTTTGCGCCGTTCAAGAACCGGGCGCTGGATGTGGATGTGGTGCTGGACCTGATGATCCATGATGTGGATCTGATTCTCCATTTTGTTCAGTCGGAGGTGGTCTCCATCGAGGCGGTGGGGACCGGCGTGTTGAGTGGCAAACTGGATATCGCCAATGCCCGGATCCGCTTTGCCAATGGCTGCATCGCCAATGTCAGCGCCTCCCGGGTGGCCCGGGATGCC
Source organism: Magnetococcales bacterium (assembly GCA_015232245.1). Taxonomy (GTDB): domain Bacteria; phylum Pseudomonadota; class Magnetococcia; order Magnetococcales; family Magnetaquicoccaceae; genus Magnetaquiglobus. The sequence continues at coordinate 2,200 of JADGAB010000316.1, forward strand.
ACGCGACGCATGCGGATTTTTCAGGACGATGCCCTGTTTGATCTGGATTTCATGCGTCCCGGCCTGGCAGTACGGCGGCGCGGCGCGGGAACCTGGGTGCTGGATGGGGTTTCTCTGCCGGAAATCGAGGAGCGGGAGTTTGCGCTGGTCAAGTCCGACGCCCTGGAAGGGGAGATCCGGGCTTTTTGTGCTTCGGTCAGGGAGGGATCTCCGGCGGCGGTGAGCGGCGTTGAAGGTCGCAAGGCCCTGGAGGTGGTGATGGACATCCATAAGGCCATTGCCGAATGGGCGCAGGCCGGGGGCGTCCAGGGGTGAACCGGTTACAAACGCGCGGTCCCCGGCTCATGCTGGTGGCGGGCGAAGCCTCCGGGGACAACCTGGGGGCCGGTTTGTTGCAGGCGCTGCGCAGCCGCCATCCGGACCTGGAAGCCCGGGGCGTGGGGGGGAGTCGCATGATCGCTCAAGGTTTCTCCTCCTTGTGCGATCTCAACGAGTTGTCGGTGATCGGTCTGGTGGAGGTGGTGCGGCGTCTGCCGGGTTTGATCCGGCGTCACCGGCAGTTGACCAACATGCTGGACTCCTGGCGTCCGGATCTGCTGATCACCATCGATCTGCCGGATTTCAATTTCCTGTTGGCTCGTCGGGCCAAGGCCCTGGGGATCGGACGCATCCATTATGTGGGGCCTCAGGTGTGGGCGTGGCGCGCCGGACGGGTGGGTAAACTGGCGCGGTTGCTGGATCATCTGCTGGTGCTGTTCCCGTTTGAGGAAGATGTGTATGCTGGTTCAGGATTGCCGGTCACTTTTGTGGGGCATCCTCTGGCGCAGCGGCCTTTGCCGGAGGTGGCGGAGCGGTTGGCCACCCGCCGGGAGTTGGGTCTGGCCGAGGGAGAGCGGTTGCTGCTTTTGTTGCCGGGCAGCCGGCTGGGAGAGATTCGCCGTCATCTCGGGGTGATGGTGGCCGCCTGTCGCCGGGTGGCGGCGTTGGGTGGCGTACGTTGTGTGTTGGCTGTGGCCGATACCCTGACTCCGGAAGATCTGGCAGAGGTGATGCGACAGGAACCGGACCCGGAGGTGCGGGCGTTTTTTCCCCGGATCGAATTGCGGCAGGGGATGACCGGTCGATTGTTGACTGTGGCGGATGCGGCCATGGCTTCGTCCGGGACGGTTACTTTGGAGGCGGCCTTGTCCGGTACTCCGATGACGGTATTGTATCGCGTCAATCGGCTTACGTATGAGATTGGTCGTCGGGTGATTCGCGTGTCGCATATCGCCTTGCCCAACCTGGTGGCGGGGTGGACTCTGGTGCCGGAACGGATTCAGCACGAGGCCAATCCGGAACTTCTGGCCGCCGATGTGCAAGGGTTGTTGTTTGATGGCGTGAGCGCGGAGAGGCAACGCACCGGATTTCGGGAGATTCGCGCCCGTCTGGCGCAGCCGGTCAAGTCTCCTGCGGAGGTGGTCAGTGAATTTCTGGGGCGGGCGGGATTTTGAACCGTATTTGCCATCAGGATGGGTTGTTTTTATTGATAGGGGTCCAGGGGGATTATCCCCCTGGTGGGGTCCAGGGG
>JADGAB010000317.1 GCA_015232245.1 Magnetococcales bacterium
CATGAATTGAACCTCATCAAGGCGGCTTCCGCCCTGGGGGTGCAACAACTGCTGATTCCGGAGGCGGCCCGCATCGCCGAATTGACCGGCGGTCTGCCGGTGGGCTTCCTGGGGCCGGTCGGGACAACCCTGCCCGTGGTGGCGGACGCCGCGCTGGAGGGGATCGAAAACTTCGTCTGCGGCGGCAACGCGGTGGATCGTCACTGGGTGGGAGTACGCTGGGAACGGGATCTGCCCCGGCCAAAATTCATGGATCTGCGCAACGCGCAGCCGGAGGATCCCTGTCCCAGGTGCGGTCCTGGACGGCTCGCCCTGGATCGGGGCATCGAGGTGGGACATGTCTTCAAACTGGGCCACAAATATTCCAAAGCCATGAACGTGGTGGTGCTCGATCAGGAAGGCAAGGAACGCACCCCCATCATGGGGTGTTACGGCATCGGGGTCTCCCGCATCGTGGCCGCGGCCATCGAACAGAACCACGACGACAACGGCATCATCTGGCCCGTGGCTCTGGCGCCCTTCGAGGTGGAGATCCTGCTGGCCAATCCCAACGACGCCCTGGCGGTTCAGACCGCCGAAATGCTCTACGCAGGACTGGGAGAGCAGGGAATCGGCGTTTTGCTGGATGACCGGGACGAACGGATCGGCATCAAGTTCAAGGACGCGGATCTGTTGGGATCTCCATTGCGGGTACTGGCCGGAGGACGGGCCTTGAAGGAAGGAAAAGTGGAAATTCAACTACGTCGGGGTGGAGAGCCTTTGCAGGTTCCGGTGCAAGAGGCGGTGACGGCCTTGCTCAACCGGTTGCAGGTTCTGCGCGCAGAAGAGAACCGAGGTGCGTGATCATGGGTGCGTCAATGGATGGTTTCTTGTTGGAAATCGGTGCCACGATTGGCGAAGCGGTGCAGGAGATCGCTGAAAACATGCTGCTGGTGGCCATCGAGGCGGATGAAGTGACGATCGGGGCTTGCGAGATGCCCATGGAGCAGGGGGTCTGGATCGAACTGGATGGAGGCATTCAGGCCCATTTCCGTCTGATCGCCACGGATGATTCGGCCTTGCGGCTGGCCTGCGCCCTGTTGGGCGAGGAACGGGAGGCCTTCGACGAGGAGTTGGGAGACGCCTTTGGCGAGGTGGTCAACATGATGGCCGGAGGCATGGTGACCCGTTTCGAGGACCGGGAGCATGGCTCGGTGAGCATGACCCCTCCCTTGCGGGTGGTCATCGGGGACACCTTTCCCGAACCATCCCCGGAAGTGATCTGCGTCCATCAAGGTTTCCATCTGGATGGAACCTTTTTTTGCGCCGAAGTGGTCTTTCCTCTGGAATTCGCCCAATGGAAAGCCGCGTAGACTCCCTGTCGGCACCCCATCCGGAGGCGGTGGCGCGGGCAAGGGAAGCGGTCCGCGCCGCCGGAGCGCTTCTGGTCACCGCGGGCGCGGGCATGGGGGTTGACTCGGGGTTGCCGGACTTTCGCGGTCAGACCGGCTTCTGGCAGGCCTATCCGGCCATCGCCAAACTGGGGATCTCCTTTCCCCGGATGGCCAATCCCTCCTGGTTCCAGCGGGATCCCAGGCTGGCATGGGCCTTTTACGGCCATCGACTGAAACTCTATCGCGCCACCCAACCCCATGCCGGTTTTGTCGCATTGCAAGAGATTGCCGCCAGCAAACCCCAGGGGGGATTTGTGTTGACCTCCAATGTGGATGGTCATTTTCAGAAAGCCGGCTGGCAGGAGTCCCTGATCGTCGAGTGTCACGGCTCGATCCACCATCTGCAGTGTACCCGCCCCTGCTCCGGAGAGATCTGGAGCGCGGCGGGTACCCGGGTGAGCGTCGATCCGGAGGCGTTTCGCGCCACCCCTCCCCTGCCCGTCTGTCCCCGTTGCGGCGCGATCGCCCGTCCCAACATCCTGATGTTCTCCGACGACGCCTGGATCGATGGGCGGGAAGTAGAGCAGCAACAACGCCTGAGTCAGTGGCTGGCCACGGTGCGCGCCTCCCGGGCCCGTCTGGCGATCATCGAAATCGGCGCCGGTCACGCGGTCCCCACCATTCGCATGAGTTCCGAACACTACGCCAACCTGCTCGACGGGGTATTGATCCGCATCAACCCCCGGGATTTCACCGTTCCCCACCCCGGTCACGTGGCGCTGCCCATGGGAGGCGCGGCGGGAATCGGGGCGATCCGGCAGGGGCTGAATTGAACCCCGCCAACTGAAAGCCCGAAGAGAATCCGTTTGCCCTCGAATCAAATTTATTCTATTCTGCGATTCGTTGATTTTTTGTCCAGTTCACCATCATCCTGGGGGAGGATAGCATGGCCAAGGAAAACAAACGGCAGGGCATGATCTGCAAGAACGAACATGACACCCTGCTGGCCATCAAGGTCTCCCTGCTGACCCGGGTCTCGGACGAATCCGCCTTCAGCCGGAAGGTGTTCTGGATCTTCGACAACCTACCTAATTTATCCAATCATGATTTCAAAACGAAAAAGTGCGACAGGTGCAAGGGAGAGGAGTGCGAGGGTTTCAAGAAACTCCGCAAGATCAAGAAAATGGTCTCCGATCCCGCCACCATGAACGATGCGGTCAACGAACTGACCAAACTCTATCAGATCCCCGACGAGCCACCCCTCTGACATGATCCGGCCAGTCCCGGGGAATCTCTCTCAGACCACGCCACCCCCGATGGCCTTGAAGAACCGGATCCGGTTGTTCAGCAAACGGGCACGGGCGGCGCACACCTGTTGTTCGGTCAGCGACAACTCCTTCTGCGCCTCCAGCAACTCCTGAAGACCATCCAGACCCGCCTCCTGGCGTTTTCTGGTCAACTCCAGCCGGGCCTTCTGAGCCTCCCGGGTGGCGATCAGGGCTTTCAGGCTCTCCTCCAGCACCCCTTGCGAGGAGAGGGCGTCGGCCACCTCCCGATAGGATTGCCGCACCACCTGTTCGTATTCGGCCAACAGGGCCTTGCGTTCCGCGGCGGCGGCGGCCAGTTCATGCTTGCGCCGGGAGAAATCGAAAATCGGCAGATCCAGCCTGGGGAGGAAACTCCAGGCCGCCGACCCGCCCGCAAACAGACCGCTCAAGGCCTGACTGGCGGTTCCCGCCCCGGTGGTGAGCAGAATCCGTGGCCAGAAGGCGGCCCGTGCCGCCTCGATACTGGCATTGGCCGCCAACAGACGCTGCTCCGCGGCGCGCACGTCCGGACGGGTCGCCAACACCTGATCCGGCAACGCCAGACGGGTGCGGTCGGCGAGTCCCAAATCCACCAGGGCCGGCCAGGACAACGCCGGATCCGGGGTCATGCCGGTCAGAAGCTGCAGCGCGTTGTAAGCCAGCGACTCCTGACGCCGCACTTCCGCCAGTTCCGCCCGCATCCCTTCCATGGTCATGGCGGCCCGCAATACGGTTTGCGCCGGAATCACCCCGGCATCGACCCGCCTGACCGCCAGGGCATGCATCTCCTGCTGGGCATCCACGGCGCTTTTGGCCAACCGGCCCCGTTCCACCATCTCCCGCCATTGCAAAAAGGTCTCGGCCACCTGGGAGATCAACACCACCCGCACTGCGTGGGCAGCCTCGCCGCTGGCCAGATAACCGGCCCGGGCCGAATCCTCCAGACTCGCCAGACGACCCCGCAGATCCAGCTCGAAAGCCGGCAGGGTCACACCGAAATCCTCCCGATGACCAATGGCCGTCTGTCCGGTGGTGGAGAGATCCCCCGGCGTCCGGCTGGCCT
>JADGAB010000318.1 GCA_015232245.1 Magnetococcales bacterium
TCAACGCCTGGGAGAGCCACAGGGTCTCTTCCACAAAGCGGCACTCCACCCGGGTGCGACCGTCCTCGGTTTCGTAGAGCAGGATTTCACCCGTGGGTTGAGATGTGTCCCCATTCATGGCGATTCTCCCCCTCACAGGCTGCGAATCCCGGCCCGTTCGCTGGCGGGCAGATTTTGCTCCAGGATGGCCGCCAGATTGGTTTTGGCTACGTCGTCGGTGAAGGCGCTGTCCCGAAAGACGAAGGTGGTGGCCACCGCCGGGGCCAGTTCCCGCCGCCAATCCAGGATTCCCATGGCCAGGGGGTCCACATCTGTGCGTTGAACGTTCTCCGCCAGACACACCACCAACGCCCCGCCGCCGATGGCGTGGACCGCCTTTCTGGCGATGGTCCGAGTCGCCATGGGCACGGTCAGTTCCAACCCCAGTTTCAGCAGGAGTTCAAACAGGAGATCCTGTTCGGAACGGTCCGGGAGGATGTGATCCACATGATCGAGGAGGGATTTTTCCAGATTAGCGGGATCGGGCTCCCAGGGGCGAAGGTTGCTTTGGTCCAGTTTGAAGACACGAAAGCCCCGGTCCTGCCTGGCTCCGTCGCTCAGGTCGAGCTGCCCCGCTTCTTCGCTATTGAATTTCTTGATGACCCGCCGCACCCGCTCCTTGGTGATTTCGGCGATGGTGGGGTATTCCCTTTGGCCGGTGGGTTCGGGCAACTGGACCAGAATGAAACGGCGGTTGCCGCCATCCTGCTTGTTGAGATCGAGAACGGCGTGGGCAGTGGTGCCGGAACCGGCGAAAAAGTCGAGGATGATGTCGTCACTATCGTTCATGGTCGCCAAGCGCAGCATTCGAGCGATCAGCCGGAACGGTTTTGGTGTCTCGAAAACGGCTTCCGAATTCTCAAAGTCCAGCAATTCCACTAAATTTTTCTTGGCTTCCTGAGTATGTCCGACTTCCTGATAACTCCACAGAGTTTGTGGAACCCGACCATCCTTCACATCAGTAAGAAATCGTTTTAGCCTAGGCACATTATTGCCGTCTGCCCCCCACCAGATACGCCTATCTCGGTCCATTTCGTGAAATTTCTGATTAGAAACACGCCAGTAGGTTCCAGATGGTGGTCCATCAATAATGCGACCTGATGGACAAGTAATCGGATAGGTGCCTTCGCTATAAAAATTGCGTGCAGATAGATCACCAGAAGTCCATGCGCCACGAGGATCTTTATCTGGATTAGAATAACGGGACTCCATTTCTTCAGTTCTTGGAAGTAATCGAGGCGTCCATATTTCAGAATTTTTTGCATAAACAATAATGTAGTCATGATCTTCAGAAAAATGGCGTGCAGAGTTCTTTGGAGAGAACACCTTTTGCCAAATAACGGTTGCAATAAAATTTTCTTCCCCGAAGATCTCATTCATCAAAATTCGCAAATCGAATACTTCATTGTCGTCGATCGAAATAAAAACAACCCCATCATCTCGCAACAGGTTCCGCGCCAGTCGCAACCGGGGATACATCATATTCAACCAATCGGTATGGAACCGCCCTGACGCCTCGGTATTGCTGGATATGCGCCGCCCCTCGCCATCCACCTGCCCGGTCAGTTCCAGGTAATTGCGGATGTTGTCGCGGTAGTCGTCGGGATAGACGAAATCCTTGCCGGTGTTATAAGGCGGGTCGATGTAGATCAGTTTTACGCGCCCGGCATAGCTCTTCTGCAAGAGTTTCAGTACCTCCAGATTGTCCCCCTCGATCATGAGATTCTGCGTGCTCTCCCAATCGACGCTCTCTTCCGGGCAGGGGCGTAGCGTGCCATTGGAAGGAGTCAGGGCCAGTCGGCGGGCTTGGCGCTTGCCATGCCAATTGAGGCCGTACTTCTCCTCCCGTTCGTCCACATGGCCGCCCAGCAACTCCTTGAGCACCGCGAGGTCGATTTTCCCCTCGGTGAACGCCTCGGGGAAAAGGGTCTTGAGCCGCTCGACGTTCTCCGATAGCAGGTCGGCGCTTTGCATTGTGGGGTCGTTGGGTTCGATCTTCTTCATGGTCATGCCTTTTACTTCCTCTCCAGATCCTGCATGGTGGGGTACTCCCTGATGATCCGGCCCTGGCGCATCACCACCACCGCCGTGCCGGTACGAGCCGCCAGTTCCCGCGCCCGTATCCCCGCCCGCTCCAGGGCGGCCTGGGCATGGCGCAAGTCCGCGTCCCGCGCTTCACTCAACGGCTTCCTGTTCATTGTTCGCTCCAGTCCAGTAACTTGCGAAGAGGATATCCGGTTCGCCGCGCCCCGCCACCCGATCGGCGCTTTGCCTTTCGGGGGCATTGGCTGCCAGTTCTTTCCTGGGGCATTTCCGTCGGAACCGGTCAGGGAGAGAGAGCAATACTCTTCAGATACAAAGTATCTGAACTGAAATCCTGGCCGCGGGGCCATGCCACGAACCCGGACGCTGCCCGCACGGATCGGAAATAGGCGGAATCACGCAATTCCTTGAAAATTCCCTTGTCCAGGTAGGGCGAAACATCAAAACGCCGACGCTCTCCATTGGCGAAGGTCAACACCAGGGATGGCGGTTCGCACGCTTCCACGGCAACGACTTTCGGGTTCAACATGGCCATTCCTCACTTTAAAGGTTCGATGCGGAAAACCTCGCTTCCTTCCATGGCCAATTTCCAATCGGCCAGCAACTCCTCACGATGGAGTTCAATCCACGCCTGTACCAAACGGACCTTCTGACGTGGCAACTCTCCCACCAGTATTTCGCCATCCTCAATGCAAAAGACAGCGTTCATCTCTCCAAACTCCACATGGATATGGGGAACATGGTGTCGATCCCCATCGAAGAAGAACATGCGGACAATCAAACCATAAAACATGGAAATTACAGGCACGGCAGCCCCCGATCACAGTCTACTGTAAACATCGTTCAGACTCTTTTCCAGTCTGCTGATCTCCAGATTCAATTCCACCCGGCGGTTCAGCTGCTTCTCCTTGGCCGCCAGGGTGTGCAAAGCCGCCAGTTGCTTCGTCAACCCTTTATGGGCCTGGAGCGCCTCGCGGCGGTCCCGGTTGCCTTCGTCCGAGGCTGACACTCCATAGATTCCCGTAATCCGGGCGGTTGTCAAGGCAACAAGGCGTTCCATCCATCCCTGATAGAGATCACGGAGATCCTTGGCCCGCTGACGAGACAACGCCATGGCGGCCAGAAAATCCGCCTCCACGCCGTTGCCGGACAACAGCCTTTCGGAAACCACATCCCCATCCAACACGACCTTGCCCGCTTTTCCCTGGGAAAACCGCTTATGCACAAGCGAGCAGTACACCACATCGCCCTGGGCGGAGATCAACAGCACGGGATAGGGAATCGCCCGGTGAATCAGTTCCGTCAACCGCGCCTTGGCCGATGACCGTAGAGCCACCGTCAATACAGCGATTTCGCCATAATCGCAGGTACTGTCCCGGAAAGCGGGCACACCGATATTGGAAGGCTTGAGAGCAGCGATCCAATACAGATCGTCCACGCCGTCCTGAATGATCCGTTTGTCGGCAGCCGTGGGCGCACCCTGTTCCAAAAGCAACTTTTTTGCCACCCGCCGGTCCACCCGGACTTCCGGCGGCAAGGCGAGTGCCTCAAGAAGGGTAGCCCCGCTCATGGCTTGGTTTCTCGTTCTTGTTCCGGCAACAGCACCAGCCACGCCACCACCTCGAAATCATCCATCCCGGCGAATTCCCCTTTCAAG
>JADGAB010000319.1 GCA_015232245.1 Magnetococcales bacterium
CCGATCTTGTGATCGATCTGCACCTGCTGCAACCCCAACTGGGTGATCTCCACCGGATCCTCGGCGGTCCAGATTTTCCGGTCTGGGGTGTTGATGCGCCCGATCACCGCATGCAGGGTGGTGGTCTTGCCCGAACCCGTGGGCCCCACCACCAGCACAATCCCCTGGGGAATGTTCACCAGACGATCCAACTCACGATAATTCCGCTCGGAGAGATTCAATTTATCGAAAGGCAGACCACCCCCGGTAGCCAGCACCCGCAACACCGCCGCTTCGCCATAGACCGTGGGAATGGTGGCGACGCGCAACTCCAGAGGCATTCCCTTCACCTTGACCACGATCTTGCCATCCTGGGGTTTGCGACGCTCGGAGATGTCCAGGCGGGCCATGATCTTGATGCGGGACATCACGGCCCGCATGTGGGTGGCGGGAATTTCCAGAGCCGGGCGGCACAGACCGTCGATGCGCAACCGCACCAGGGAGGCGTTGCGTCCCGGACCGGGTTCCACGTGGATGTCGGAAGCTCCGGCGCGCTGGGCGTCGATGATCAGACGGTTGACCAGCTGGATGACGGTATTTTCGTTTTCGTTGATCTCCCCGGCCTCGGTCCCCTCGTCGATGCCGCCTCCATCCACCACGTCCTCTTCTTCCAGTTTGCCCGCCAGACCGTGAAGATAGGAGGAGACCGCCCCGCCGCCCAGATACTGCAGCACGTCCTCGGCGAAACCGACCCGAAAGATGTATTTCTTGGCGGGCAGAGCGCGCTGGATCTCCATCTGCCGGCTCATGTCCGTGGGATCGTCGATGAGAATGAGGATCTCCTCGTTGATCTCGCCGCCCAGAGGCACCCAGAGCTGACGCCGCAGATAGGACATGTTGAGGGTTTTCAACAACCGTTTCGGCGGCACGATATTGGGGTCATAGCGCATGAAGGGGAGCAGATAATAGCTCTCCAGGGAGGCGGCCACCAGATCCGGAGAGATTTTCAGCTCGTTGACCAGCAGGGAGGTCATGGTCACCCCTTCCCGCTTGGTACGTTTGCCAAACTCGTCGAGTTTCTCGGGTGTCAGCAGACCGAGCCTGATCAAATATTCATAGGGGGCCGAGGTTCCCTCGAACTCCTGATGAAACTTCTTGCCGAGAATGGCCGCCAGATGACGGGCATAGATCATATCGGTTTCGGAGAAGCTGCCGCCACCCACCTTGTTGATGACCTGCAACACCCCCAGCAGCGGAGGACCGATGCGGATCGGCACCGCCATCACCGCCCGGGTGCGAAAGCCGGAACGCTGATCGAACCGGGCATCGAAACGCAGGGAGCGATGGATCTCGCTCAAGGATTGGGCCTCGTAGACATCGGCGATGTTGACCGCGTTGCCGCTCACCGCCACATAGCCGGCCACGGAGTTGGCGGTCATGGGAACGCGGATCTCCAGAAGTTCCGTGCCGCTTTTGAATTTGGCGATGATCTCCTGCCCGTCCCGGGCGTTCTGATAGATGGTCAGCCGCTGGCCCTGGAGAAACTTGAGGATCTGATCCTCCAGATCGGGCAGGACTTCGGAAAAGGTTTTCGCCGATTCGATCCGCCCCTTGATCTCGTCAAACAGGCTCTGCTTGACGGCGGGAAGCTGGGGCAAATCCTCGAAGAGATGTGTGGAATCGGACATGATGGACCTGTGTTCTAAAGGATTGTCGATAAACGGCCTTCCAGGACGACGTGGGCCAGGGCGAACCCCCCCTCGTCCGCCAGGGAGAGATGAATCACCACCTCCTCCATCCCATGGATGGCCGCCAACTCCTCGGCGCGCCGGGCGGCTGCCCCGTGCAGAGTCATCGACGGTCGTCCCAGAGGATCATTGTCCAATTCCATCTCCGTAAACCAGATCCCGCCACGCATGCCCGTTCCCAGCGCCTTGACCAGGGCCTCCTTGGCAGCGAAACGTTTGGCGCAACAAGCCGCCGTCATCGCCTGACGCCCCATGCACCACCGGATCTCCGCCGGAGTGAGCACCCGTTCCATGAAACGATCCGGAAAACGACGCATGGCCTGGGCAATCCGGTCGATGGCCACCAGATCGGTGCCCACCCCCAGAATCACGGGGCAACCTCGCGCATCAACCGCTTCATCTCCCGCACCGCCCCTGCCATGCCGTCGAACAGGGCCCGGGCGATGATGGCGTGACCGATGTTCAGTTCGGTCAACCCCTCGATGGCGGCCACCGGCTGCACATTGTGATAGTTCAACCCGTGCCCGGCGTTGACCATCAATCCCAGGGCCCGTCCCAGCTCCACACCCGCACGGATCCGGGCCAGTTCGGTCTGGAGTTGCCGGGGATCCCGGCACTCCGCATAGGCCCCGGTATGCAATTCCACCACCGGCGCCCCCACGGAGCGCGCGGCGCGAAGCTGCTCCGGATCCGGATCGATGAACAAAGAGACCCGCACTCCCGCATTGGTCAGCCGTTCCGTGGCCACCCGAAGCCCATCCGGATTGCCCACCACATCGAGCCCCCCTTCGGTGGTCAACTCGGCGCGCTTTTCCGGCACCAGACAGCAATCCGCCGGTTTCCAGGCGCAGGCCAGAGCGACCATGGCCTCTGTGGCCGCCATCTCCAGATTGACCTTGGTCTGGACGGTCTGCAGCAACAACGCCACATCCCGATCCTGAATGTGCCGCCGATCCTCCCGCAGATGCACGGTGATGCTGTCCGCGCCGGCCCGTTCCGCCACCAGGGCCGCCTCCACCGGATCCGGATAACACCCCCTGCGGGCCTGACGCACCGTGGCCACATGATCCACATTGACCCCAAGCTGCAACATGGCTTGTTCTCCCACCCTCTTTATGATCTAGAAAAAATTCTCCAGCCCGTCCAGTTCCTGGGCCGACTTGCGGATCCGTTTGAGCCGGATCTCTCCGGTTTCGGTAAAAAAGACGAGTTGCCGCGCCCAGGGCCCTCCCACATCCGAGGCGGTCAGATGCAACCGTTTGGCGCGGATGAAATCCATGGCGGTGTCGATGTTGCGCTTGCCCATGTTGAGGATGGGATTGCCTTCCGATGTGGAGATATGCCCGAACATCATGCCGCCGCCAAACAGTTTGACTTCCAGTTCCTGTCGCACTCCGCCCTTGTGATCGAACCAGGCCAACATGAACGCCAGGGAACAGGAGACATGATCCCCCAGCTCCCGACAGATCTTCAAACCGCCCACCCCCGAACCGGCACAGGCATGGGTCGGCTTGCGGGCGTGACAGATGGCCCCCAGTTTCAGGCGGGCGTTGAAAAAGATGATCGAGACGCACGACCCGAGCACGGTATGCACTTCCGAAGGGGCGGTGCCGATGTAGAGTTCGCCGGGATCCAGCCTGATGACGTGCATGCGTTCCTCGCCTTCAGGCCATGTGGCTGGTGATGAAGTGATCGATTTCCGTTTTCAGGCGGGGCAGCCCATTGCCATCCATCCAGGTCAGCAGGGAACCGGTCACCCCCTTGCCGGCAAGGCGAAAATCCACCCGGAGCATCAGCAGATCCCGTACCGGAGCGGTCGGATCAACCGGCGCATCAGGAGCCGCGGGCAAGGCCAGATCCAAAGAGAGCAGCCCCGGATCCCCCCGGAAAAAAAATGGCCGTTCGCTGTCGATCTCCGATTCGAACAGGGCGCTCAAGGTGCTGGCGCAAGTATACAACA
>JADGAB010000031.1 GCA_015232245.1 Magnetococcales bacterium
CCGGGCCGCCTCGATGGCCGCGTTCAAGGCCAGCAGATTGGTCTGACGGGAGATCTCCTCGATGATGGAGATCTTGGCGGCGATCTGCTGCATGGCTTCCACGGCCTCGCTCACGGCGGTGCCGCTTTCGCTGGCGTCCAGGGATGCTTTTTGGGCCATTTTTTCCGTCAGACGGGCGTTTTCGGTGTTTTGTTGGATGTTTTCGGTCATGTGCTCCATGGATGCCGAGGTCTCCACGATGGCCGCGGCCTGTTCCGTGGCCCCCTGGGAGAGGGTTTGCGCCGCGCCGCTGGTGGCCGCGCTTTGATTCACCAGATTGACCCCCACCTCCATCAATACCCCGACGGTCTGACGCAGATTGGTCACCATGGTCTCCATGGCCGCGTAGATGCCGGTTTTGCGCCGGTCGTCAAAGGAGATGCCAAGCTCCCCGGTGGCGATGCGCTGCACCATGGTGGCCACTTCGGCGGGCTCCCCTCCCAACTGGAACAGAATCTCCCGGCCCACCAGAATCCCCAGAGCGGTGCTGGCGGACAGAATCATCGCGGTAAACAGCAGAAATCCCCAGAAGAGGGCCTTGGACTCGGTGGTCAGGGCGGTGGTGCGGTCGTTCAGATCCTGGGAGAGACGGTTTTCCACCTCTTTCAAGAGATTGATCTTGTCGGTGATGGTGGCGAACCACTGGTTGGGATCGATGCCGAACTCCCCGGTGGTCGCCTTGCTCATGGCCACGGCCCGCATTTTCTCCACTTCCGCCACTGCCGGAGCGCTCATTTTGGTTTTGAAGAACTCCCGCTGGGAGGGGGGCGCCAGAGCGTGAAACACCCCCAGATAGGCGTTCTGTTCCGTGGTCAGGGCGATGAAGCGGGGATACATCCCTTCGGCGAAGGCGTTCTTGGCAAAGGTGTTGGTGAGCACCGCCCGTTCCTGTCCGCTGCGCTCCTTGGCCAGGAGAAAATGGACATAGCCGCCGGTCAGCGCCGCCATTTCCGCGTTGGCGGAGAGCTTGGGCAGGGTGCCGGTGGCGTTGAGCAGTTCGGTGATGGTCTGGGTGTAGAATCCGATGGCCTCCGGCGCCGGAATGGAGAGAGATCCGACCTGACGGCGGATGTCGGCGAGTTTTTCCAGTCTGCCCATGGCGTTGGACAGGGAGGTGTCGAGATCGCCGCCGAAGGTCCGGGCGTTGAAACCCTGGAGATACTCCCGCAATCGTTTGAGGGTGACATCGGTCTCCTGTTGCTGTTTGGGGAGCTGGTCGGCGAATTTCTTGCCCTGGCTGCCGAGGAATCCGGCGCTCATGCCCCGTTCCTTCTGGGCTTCGTGGACCAGTTCGCTGATGCGCACCCCGAGACCGGACAGGGTGCTCATGGCATCCATCTGTTCGGCCAGACGGTGTTTCTCCAGCACTCCCCCGATACCGAAACCGGTCATGCCGGCCATGGGTAAAACGAGCATCAGCATGATTTTGGTGCGCAATTTCAGTCGAGCGAGCATTGACATCAGAAATCCTCCCTGCCCCCGAAGAAGGGATTTGGCGCTTTTGGGTCGCATGCCGTGAATGGCTTTTTGCAGCGGTGAGAAATGATGATTATATTTGATCAACAATAGGTCCTATTGACGGAATGGTCAAGCCGTGGCGGTCTCGCGTGTGTCTTGAGATTGGTTTTGGAATGGGAGTAGAATGGAACGCTCAGGCCGGCTCCGGCCTGGGGAAGAAACGTAAAGATGGCGTGATGAGGGGATTGGGCATGGGTGTGGCGTCAGGGGCGGGCAAGGCAGAAGCGTCGTGGTTCTATCCGGCGGATCAACCCATGGAGCAACTGCCGTGCTGGGAATATCACCTCCATTCCGATTTTTCCGACGGGGCGTCGCCGGTGGTCGAAGGGGTGTTGGCGGCCCGGGCCCTGGGGGTGGAGCGGCTGATCTTCACCGAGCACACCGAACCGGAACTGGTGGCGGGTCCGGGCTGGTTTGAACGCTATGTGGAGACCATACGCCATGTGCGCGGGGTCGTGGCCGGTGCGATGGAGGTGCGCATCGGTCTGGAGGTTCCCTTGCTGGATTTCGATGGCCGGATTCTGGCCACCGACGCCATGCTGGACACGGCGGAATTCATTCTGGGGGCGGTGCACGCCTATCCGGGGCACGGCTGGGATCTGACCGGCATCGATCCGGGTCGGGCCATCGCGTTGGAGTACCGGGGCCTGATGACCCTGGCCGAACATCCCCGGGTGCATGCCATTGCCCATCCTGGCGGGGTGTGCGGCAAGTATGTGACCCCGTTTCCCATGTCGTTGTTCGAGGATGTGGTGATCCGGGCCAAAGCCAATGGCAAGGCCATCGAGCTGAATCCCGCCTATCATCAACCCATGGGGCCTTATCTGGAGATATGTCGCCGCCACGGGGTGTTGCTCTCTCCGGGCTCCAACGCCCATCATCTGGACAACATCGGTCTGGCCTGGGCGGTGTTGCGCCATACCAGAATCTGAGAAAAATCATTTTCATCTCGATAACAACAGGACAACTCCATGAAGTTTGCAGCGATTGATATCGGATCGAACGCGGTGCGTTTGTTGATTTCCAACGTCTACGACGTGGGCGGCGCGCTGCCGGTGGTCCACAAGGCGGACCTGTACCGCATTCCGGTGCGTCTCGGGCAGGAGGCGTTCCAGGTCGGGCGGATCTCGGAAAAACTGGGCAATCAACTGGTGCACGCCATGGCCGCCTATGCCCACATCCTTCAGGCTGTCGAGCCGCTGGATACCATGGCCTGCGCCACCTCGGCGCTGCGTTCGGTGGAAAACGGTCGTGAACTGGTGGAACGCATCCGGGTGGAGACCGGCATCTGTCTGGAGATCATCGCCGGGGCCCGGGAGGCGGAACTCATCGCCCTGAATCGCATGGATGGCAGCTTCAACGAGGGCCGTTATCTCTATATCGATGTGGGCGGCGGCAGCACGGAACTGATTCTTCTGGAGAACAATCAAACCCTGACCAGCCGCTCCTTCAACATCGGCACCGTGCGGATCAAAGAGGGGCTGGTGACCCGGGAACAGTGGCGGGAGATGGAAACCTGGACCCGCGCCCACTGCCGGGGTCTGGCCGGCTTGCGGGGCATCGGCAGCGGAGGCAACATCAACAAGCTTTATTCGATGACCCGGCCCGGCAAGGATCAATCCTTCTCCCGGGAGAGTCTGTTGCGGTTGCAGCGCTCCATCTCCCGGCTCAACGAGGAGCAGCGCATGATCCAGTTGGGCCTGAAACCGGATCGGGCCGATGTGATCGTGCCCGCCGGCAGGATCTTTCTCAAGGTGACACAGTGGGCCGGAATCAACCGCTTGCTGGTGCCCCAGATCGGTCTGGCGGATGGCATGGTGCGGGAGTTGTACCGTCAATGGAAAAACAAGCAAAATTAGAAAAATTTGCTGGCGAAATCTGGCAATTTTTGAAAGAATCGCTTGACAAGGAGTTCCACTTTTATGGCATATTTCCATCCATAAGGCGCTCCTTTCGGGGGGAGCGGATCCTGTCGGGCAAGAACATCATTCAATTTTTCCATCGGGAGAGCGGTCATGGAGCCGGACCAGGGGTTGAACCGGGCGGGGAGCGCCCAGGGCAGGTCACGTTTCTGGTTGGTTTTTCTGGGCGGATTGGCTGTGGGCGGTTTGGGGTTTCTGGTCTTTCATCTGGTGCTGATGGACGGGTTCACCAACAGCCTGGAGATGTGCGTCTCCTGTCATGAGATGGAGGGGGTCTACAAGGAGTATCAGAAAAGCGCGCACTACAAGAACCGCACCGGGGTGCGGGTGGTGTGCGCCAACTGTCACGTGCCCCATGGCAAGGGGTTGGTCGATTATGTGGACAAGTTCCTGGACAAGGTGATCGTGGGGGGACGGCATCTTTATCATCATGTGGCCGGAACCTATCCGGACAAGGCCTCCTTCGAGGCGGCCCGGTATCGTCTGGCGCAACGGGTGGTGGAGGGGATGCGGCAGCGGGATTCGAAGGAGTGTCGGCAGTGTCACACCTACGAGGCCATGCAGTTTGCCGATCAGCAGCGTTCCGCGGCCAACAAGCACGAGCGGATGATGAAGGAGGGAACCAAGACCTGCATCGATTGTCATCTGGGTGTTGCCCATGAAGAGCCGGCGGAGCCTGCCAAGGCCGCGGCGGAAGGCAAGTAGTCCAGCGGAGGCGGTGGGGCCACATTATTCCGGGTACGGGGTGGACGATGAAAACGCATGTGGGAAGATACGGGATGGCGGCGGTTCTGGGGGTGTGGCTGGGATGGGGAGTGGGTCATCCGGCGCTGGCCTCCGAGAAGGATCAGTATGTGGAGTCGGTCATCACCATGATCCGTCTGCACGCGGAGGCCATCCGGCAACTGGCCAGCCATGATTTCAAGTACAGCCGCAATCTGGCCCGCCATGCCACCGGGTTGCAGAACACCTTTGGCCTGCTGGGCCCCATGGAGTGGCACGTGAGCACTTCCGCCACCCTGCAGAAAAAGGGCGGTCCGGTGCTCAAGGAAGAGGATTTCGAAAAGATGGCCGAGCAGTGTCAGAAATCCATGAAAATCCTCTATCAGGCCTCCATCAGCCATGTGGAGTCCGGAGCCGGGACCGGGCCGGTGTTGAAGGCCCTCGATGAACTGCAAGGCAAATGCACCGGCTGTCACAGCCTCCTCGACGGCGTGGCCCCGGACGTGTGGGGCATGGGCAAGGGGAAGTGACCTGAGCCGGGTTTATTTGTCCTGGGCATCCCAATCGATTGCCAACTCTTCGGGCATCTCCTCCAGATAGGGCAGGGGGGGCAGCCCCGCCTCGGCGCTCAACCGGTCGAGGGTGATTTCGCTGCCGTCCTCCAAGACCACATCCCCCCGCACCAGATATTGCAACCCCCAGGAGAGGGGCGGTTCCCGTTTTTCCGGATGCCGCGCCAGATCTTCCAGCAGGGCCTTGTCCTCCGGGGTCGAGCAGCGCGCCACATGCCGCGCCAGGGCGGACCAGAGGGGGTCGCCTTTATGATTCTGCAGGCTGGCGTGGAGTTTTGGGAGGTGTTCCGTGTGACCGTAGGAGACCCGGGCGGCGTGGTGGAAGATTTCCAGATGGGGGTCTTTGGGCTTATCTCTTGCCAGCAGGAAACGGGGCCCTATGCGACCAACGGAGCCCAGTTCAACAGCGGCAAAGTCCACATGGTTGGGGTTGGCTGGATCCAGACCCAAGTCGCGCGCCAAGTCGCGCGCCAAGTCGCGCGCCCAGTCGCGCGCCAAGTCGCGCGCCAAGTCGCGCGCCCAGTCGCGCGCCCAGTCGCGCGCCCAGTCGCGCGCCAAGTCGCGCGCCCAGTCGCGCGCCCAGTCGCGCGCCCAGTCGCGCGCCAAGTAGCGCGCCAAGTAGCGCGCCAAGTCGCGCGCCAAGTCGCGCGCCAAGTCAATCTCCTGGCTGGAGGGTACAAGCTGTCGGAGCGACTGGCCAGCCATTTTTGGAAGATCGAGGCGGGAGGTGTTCAAAGCGGCGAAGGATTGGAGTCGCAACCCTGCCTGCCGCCGCTGGCCGGGCCAGAGTTGCAGGAGCATCACCCGGGAGTCATCCATTCCGGGCCAGGTGGGTGGTCCACCGGTCAGAATGCGACCCATGGCCCATGCGTGAGGTGTGTCGGTTTCATCCATGGCAGCCAGGAGGGCGGCGGCATGGTACTGCTGTGCGGGCGGAGGTGGACCCAGACGGGCGGTCTGGATGGCCAGGGCCAGGCGGTGCCAGACGAGCCAATGGGCTTGCAAGGCTGCTCTGTGGAGTGCGGCATGCAGGGCGTTGCGGCGCTGCTCTTGACGGCTGGCCCCCCAGGCCCGGAGGCAAAGATCCAGGGGGTCAGAAGATGATGCTTGGATCAGGCCAACCGCTTTTTCGGTCCACGTCTCGAAGTGCGTTGTCCCCAGGCCGTCGGCCATCATGGCGCCGGCACACCAGAGGTCGCTGGCCTCGTTTTCCAGCAACTGTTCAAAGACATGGCGCATCCGTTCCGGATTGCCGGCCTCGATCACGGCCCCCCACAGGCGCAGGGTCTCCCACCACTCCAGTTTTTCGGAGAGTTCCAGAAAAGCCCTGGCACGGTCCTCGTTGCCTTCCACCGTGGCGTTGAGATGGCAGGCGGTCAGGAACTCCTGGAAACTTAAATGGGTAAAGACCAGGGTCTCATCGCTGCGTTCCGTCAGCAGTGCCGCCGGGCCGGAGAGCCAGGAGAGGAATCCCTGTCTCTGCGCGTTGCTCCAGTCGGTGGGCAGATGGGGTTCCAGTTCGTCTCGGGTGCAGACGATGAGGGTGCCGGCATTCATTCTGGTGTTGCTTTTGATCTGAAAGGCCAGGTTGGCGGCGACTCTCAGCCGTTCGTCGCTGTCTGCGGGCCGCCAGCGGGCCGGGCCGATGCGGGCCCCCTCTTCTTCTTTGCGGTCGGGCAGGGCGGTCAACAGCGCCTCGATGCAGACCCGGTAGAGTTTGTGGCGCTTGTCCGGCAGGGGGTGGGAGCGGCTGATGAGCAGCATCATGGTCAGCAGCAGGGCGGTGCGGGCCATGGCCTGGGCATCGGGGGAACGGGTCAGGGCCGCCTGGAAGGAGTGGACCGACTGCTGGCGGGCCGCCTCGTCCTGGCCAGTGCAGTGACGGAAAAACCGATCCGTGAGTTCCTGGATTTCCGGATCGCTCAAGGGTTGGATATCCAGGATTTCGAATCCATCCGAGTGGGAGGGGCGGCTCTGGCCATAGGGACGGCTGCTCACCACGACGCGGATGTGGGGGTATTGCCTCATCCATCCCAGGAGTTTGGCGCGGACATCCTCCCCCTGATCCCCCAATTCGTCCCAGCCATCCACCAGCAGCACCGGTATGGGGCCACTCCTGTTCTCGAATTGACTGGCGAACTCGTTGGCGCACTCGGTCGAAACGAATGGTTGGATATCCTTGGCGATGAAATCCCAAAGCGACCGCTTTTCCCGTGGAAGATCCTTCCAGTGGCGCACCAGAGTGCGCAGTTCCACCATGATGGGGAACACGGCAGGATCCGGCAACATCTGGCGAAAGGTCCAGCGCATCCAGGTGGTCTTGCCGGACCCGGCCATGCCCCGCACCACCAGGGGTCGGGTTCTGGCCAGCAGATCGGCGGGGGTGATGATCGCGCCCTCGTTCAGTTTGTTTGGGTCAAACTCTTTTCCCATGCGCAATGGCAGGTACATTTGCTCCAGGGTGGCTTCGATGGGGTCGCCTCCACCCTGGGGAACTCCCGCCAAGGCCAGATCCCAGCGTTCGAAACGGGCATGGAGCGCCTGGCGGTAGCGGGTGAGAAAGTCGTTGGTGGTTGGAGTGAACCTGGCAGAGCGTTTGGCGATGGCCTCGGCAATTTGGGTCCAGACTTCATCCCGATCCCCGTTGTCTGGATCGAATGTGATGACGGCTTTGCCATTCTCAGGCAGGCATTGAATCTTTTCCCAGGACTCGGTTTTCCAGAGGCAGGGGCGAAGGATGATGGGGATGACGATGATCTCTCCGGCCTGGTGTCGTTTCAGGAGATGGGCAACTTCCTGGGAATGGATGAAATCCGAGGCGATGAACGCACTGCTGACCAGAAACAGGGCCATTTGACACCCATCCATGGCCTGCTGGATCTCCTGGCGCCAATCCGAACCTACGTCAATCTGTCGGTCATCCCAGGGCAGGATCCTCTTGACCCGTTCCATCCCTTTCAGATGTTCCCGGAGTTCGTCCTTGAATTCCTTGTCTTTGTGGGAGTATGAAATAAAAATCTTTAATGGATTTTTCATGGCAGGCCAATCTTTAGGGTTGGATGGCAATTGCGGCGCATGATAACAGGGTTGTGTCTGCCCCGAAACCATTTTCCCCGAAAATTAAGCTACATTGACAAATTTCCCCATTTCATGTATAAATACACTTGATCAACAAGATAGATGATTAAAGGACACGCGGGGGGTGGATCGCCATGGGGGAACAAGACGATTTGTTGATTGATCAACTCTTCAAGCGCATCAATCTGCGGGGCGAGGTTGTCGGCGCGGGGATTCTGCCCACGGAGGCGCCCCGGGAACCGGGAGGACGGCCACGACGGCTCCGCAAAGGGGCCGAACACGCGGACCCCTTCGCGCTGGAGGAGAAAACCCCGGAGGAGCCCTCCGGCGGTTGACCAGTCACGGCCTGGGTGGGGCACCCACCAGCTCTTCTTTTTGAAACTGCCAGCCCGCCTGCCGCAGGGCGGCGGCGGGAATCATGCTCATCCGGGGATCCATCCCCTCCACCGCCTTGACCAGATGCTCCACCAACGCCCGGGCCCGGGGATTGGCCACTCCCTCCCCCTCCCACAGGGTGAGATTGAAAACATGATAAAAAGGATAACGCCCCTGCAGCAATGCCGGAACATCGTCCGGGGCCACACCGTCCAGACGCAACGCCCTGGGACGACCCTTCTCCGGAAAACGTTCGGCAAAATGGTTCACATGCCACAAGGTCTCGTAACCGATCCCGCCACGCTGGGCCAGAACCCGCTGGATCATGTCCGGAATGGTTCCCACCTCCTCCATGCGGGGACTGAAATCGTCCGGATCCCACAACAACGCCCGCCAGTGGCCAGGCCGCAACTTGCAATGCAGCCGACCCACCGGCTGAATCTCCCAGGCTGGAGCCGATTTTCCCGAAACCTCCCCAAGCTCCGACCAGAGCCGCTGCCGACCCTGGAACATCCCCTTGAGCTGATCCAGCGTCAATCCTTCCAGGGGATTTTCCGGATGGGCCAGAATGGCGATGCTGGCAATCCCCAGGGTGTGAAAGGTCAGGCCGGGCAGACGGTCGCTCTTGCCCGGCGGACAGCAAAACCCCCCGATGTCCACCGCCTTGCGGCTCACCAGCCCCGCCGAGGTGCCGCAGGTTCCCTCCCGCACCCGGATGTCCAGATCGTGTTCCCGGGCGTAACGGGTGATCTCCGGCAGCAGCAGTTGATGAATCTGTTGATCCAGGGTGACCGCCAGGGCGCCGTCTTTGGCCCAACGGTCAGGCCGGATCGGTTGCTCGATCCAGGAGTTGGGCTGGGGAAAAATCTCGTTGGGCGCGCAAAAGGCCCGATCCAGCACACGCAATACCGCCTCCTGGGCCTCCCGGGACGCCGCATCTTCGGCCCGGACGCCCGGCAACCAGCAGGTCATCATAAGAACCCATATCATCCATCCCGGCGCGGACCTCATGGGCATTCCGCCTCCGTCGCCGCATAAAATCGCACCGTGTCCCGACCCGAATGCTTGGCCTGATACAACGCCTTGTCCGCCTTGTCCACCAGATCCGCCATCTCGTCCCCGTCCATGGGATAGAGACTCACCCCGATGGATGAGGTGACCGTCACCTTGTGACCCCCCAGGGAGAATTTCCGCCCCAACGCCTTGAGCATCTTTCTGGAGACCTTGCGCACCTGGGAAGCGTCGGTGACGTTGGTCAACACCGCCGTGAACTCGTCCCCCCCCAGTCGCGCCACCGTGTCGCTCTCCCGCACGCACGTCTTGAGACGCCTGGCCACCTCCTGCAACAGCAGATCCCCGGCGGCATGCCCCAGCGTGTCGTTGATGGCCTTGAAATGATCCAGATCGAACAGCATCACCGCCACCATCTGGGCATGCCGTCGCCCCTGGGCCAGGGCCTGATGCAGCCGGTCGTGAAACAACTGACGGTTGGGCAGATGGGTCAAGGGATCGTGAAACGCCAGATGCTTCAAACGGTTTTCCCGCTCCCGGGTCTGGGTCACATCCCGTTCCAGACAGACGATCCGGTCGGTCCGGCCCGTGGCGTCGTGAATCGGCAGAGTGTGTACCAGGGTGTGCAAAGGCTGCTCCCCCAGCCCCTGACCGGAAAACTCCCGACAGGTCGCCTCGCCGCTGATCAGGGTCTCATGGAGCATGCACCCCGGCACCCCGGGTCCGTCGCAGGCCTGACAGGCGTGCCCCTTCCCGGCCAGCAGCGCGCGGCACGACTCCCCCACCACCCGATGCCGGGGCAGATTGATTCCGGTCAGAAAGACCCGGTTGGCCTCCTGAATCGTGTACTCCTGGCAGTCGATGACGCAAATCCCCTCCTCCATGCTGTTGAGAATGGCGTCCGTGAAGGATTTGGCCCGCTGCAGGGCGCTCTTTTGCGCCTGAATGGCATGAATGTGCGCCCGGGTCGCCAGCGCGATGCGCACCCGGGACATCAACTCCAATGGCCGTACCGGCTTGTGGACAAAATCCACCGCGCCCAGCAGAAAACACTCCTGAATCAACCCCTCGTCCGTCTCGCCGGTGATCATGATCACCGGGATCTCTTGCAAATGGGGTAAAGACTGGATCCGCTTGAGCAGGCTCACCCCGTCCACCTCGGGCATGTTGACATCCAACAGCACCAGATCCGGCGGCGCGGCCTCCAGCTTGGAAATGAGATATTGGGATTCCAGAAGAAAATCCGCCACATGCCCGGCCTGGGTGATCAGGCGGGTTGTCTGCTCGATGGCCTGTCCATCATCGTCCACCACCAGTATGCGTGCCATTACGGTGTGACTCCTTGACGGATATTCTGGGTGAATGCACGGCGTTATCCGAAATGGATCCTGGCCTCCAGATTCGCACGGGAATCGGCGCTGTTCAAGGCTTCATCCATGGTGATCGCTCCGGCGTGGTAAAGATCCAGCAGCGCCTGATCAAAGGATTGCATTCCCTGCTCTCCGGTCTCCGCCATGGCCTCCTTGACGGTATCGATCTCCCCTTTGAGAATCAGTTCCGCAATCCGCGGGGTGTTGATCATCACCTCCACCGCCGCCCGTCGTTTGCCGTCCACCCCCGGCACCAGTCGCTGCGACAGAATGGCCCGCAAATACAAAGACAAATCCATGAACAACTGCCGGTGCAATCCCTGGGGAAACATGTTGATGATCCGGGTCAACGCCTGGCTGGCATTGTTGGCGTGCAGGGTGGAGATGGCCAGATGACCCGTGCCCGCCAGCTCCAAAGCCGCTTCCATGGTCTCCCGGTCCCGGATCTCGCCGATCAGAATCACGTCCGGGGCCTCCCGCAGACTGCTTTTCAGGGCCTTGGCATAGGAGTGGGTGTCGATGCCCACCTCCCGCTGGTTGACAATCGATTTCTTGTGGGGGTGCATGAACTCCACCGGATCCTCGATGGTCAGAATGTGCCCCCCGGAGTTGGCGTTGCGATGATCGAGCATCGCCGCCAGGGTGGTGGATTTCCCGGAACCGGTCCCCCCCACCATCAACAAGAGACCCCGTTTGTGCAAGATCAATTCGGCCAGAATCGGCGGAACCCGCAACTCCTCCAGGGTGGGAATGCGGGAACGGATGTACCGCAACACCATGGCCGGCTGGCCCTTCTGGTGAAAGGCGTTGACCCGGAACCGACCTTCCTCCCCCAGGGAGATGGCGAAGTCGATCTCCAGGTTCTGCCGGAAAAAGGCCAACTGCTCTGCGTCCATGATCCCTTCCGCCGCCAGGGAGATCATCTCCGGAGTGAGCACCTCCCGGCCCACCGACGCCAGCCGCCCGTCCAGCTTCATGCGGACCGTGGCCTCGCTGGTGAGATACAGGTCCGATGCCCCCTTTTCGATCATCAGCTTGAGATAGGGTGTCAGGTTCATGGCCGGATCACTCGTTGTCGTCCTTCTTGATCAAAGAGAGATGCTCCAGCCCCGCGCTCATGTCCTTGCCTTTGGCCTCCTTGCCCTCCAGCTTGATCCGCAGGCGCAATTCGTTGGCCGAATCCGCATTGCGCAACGCATCCTCGTAGCTCACCAGATCCGCTTCGTACAACTCGAAAAGGGCCTGATCAAAGGTCTTCATCCCCAGATCCGTGGATTTGCCCATGATCTCCTTGATCCCCGCCACCTCCCCCTTGAAAATCAGATCGGAAATCAATGGCGACTTGAGCATCACCTCGATGGCCGCCACCCGTCCGCCGTTCACCCGTTTGACCAGCCTCTGGGAAACGATGGCCCGCAGGTTCAACGACAGATCCATCAGCAACTGCTGGCGCTTTTCGTGGGGAAACATGTTGATGATGCGGTCCAGGGTCTGGTTGGCGCTGTTGGCGTGCAGGGTGGAGAGGGCCAGATGACCGGTTTCGGCAAAGTTGATGGCGTGTTCCATGGTCTCCTGATCCCGGATCTCGCCGATCAGAATGACGCTCGGGGCCTGTCGCAGGGTGTTTTTCAGGGCCGCGTGCCAGGTCAGGGTATCCACTCCCACTTCCCGCTGGGTGATCATGCAGTTGATGTGCGGGTGGACATATTCGATGGGATCTTCGATGGTGATGATATGGTCATAACTTTGTCGATTCCGCACCCCGAGCATGGCCGCCAGGGTGGTGGATTTTCCCGAACCCGTGCCCCCCACCACCAGCACCAGACCGGTCTTGCTCATCACCACATCCTTGAGCACCGGAGGCAGACCAAGCTGATCGAAATCCGGAATGTCCGTGGTGATGGTGCGCAACACCATGCCCGCCTGTCCCTGCTGAATGAAGGCGTTCACCCGGAATCGTCCCACCCCGGGAGGATTGATGGCGAAATTGCACTCTTTGGTGGAGTCGAACTCCTTGATCTGCCGGTCGTTCATGATGGAACGGACCAGCATCAGGCTTTGCGCCCCGTCCAGGGGGGTCTTGGCCAGAGGGGTCATCTTCCCGTCGAGCTTGGCCGCGGGAGGAAAGCCGGTGGTGATGAACAGATCGGATCCGCCCCGGGTGAGCATGCTTTTGAGGGCGTCGAGCATGAATTTGATGGCCTGGTCGCGTTCCATGACGTGGAAGATCCCCGGTATGTAGGTATGGATGAAGAAGGCAGGATGGCCAAAAAAAATCCCGGTCTCTGAATCATCAGAGACCGGGATCTGAGCATAAACGCAATCGGGATGACAAAGAAAGGACGAATTATTTGAGAAGCGCCCGCAGATTGGGGGTCAGGGGCATGCTGAAGTCGCTGGAGGCCAGCACCACCCCGTCCTGGGTGCGGATGAGCTGGGAGTTGACATAGATGCGGTTCTTGGCGGTCACGTAGCTGCCCGCCAGCACCGCCGACACCTTGTGGGTCTTGCGGATCTCCTTGGCCTCCTGGGAGAGCACGAACTGTCCGGCCCCCTTTTTCATCAGGATTTCGCTGCGCAGGGTGATCTCCACCACCGAATGGCCGGCCTGGGTGAAGCGGGTCGCCATCTGTTTGGCCAGGAGCCGTCCCAAAGGCGAACTCTTCTCCAGGTTGCCTTCGTCCACGAACGAGGCGGGGAGAATCACCTCCCGGGAACGCAGCTTGTCGCCCAAGGTCTGGATCATGACATCCGCGGCCTGAATGGCCACCTCTCCGGGTTCCACCTCCGGCGAGGAGGAGAGGGGCACCGATACCAGAGGATATCCCTCCTGGGACGGGGCTCCCGCGCAACCTCCGGCCACCAGGGCAACAAGCGCCAGCAGATACGCCGGACGCAGCGGTTGGATGGCAAAGGGTTTCATCGCGTGACCACCGGCATGCTGGTACCGTTGTTGGTGTTGAGCAGCAGTTCACGGGTGCTGCCCCCCACCGGAACCTTGGCGTCCACCGAGGCGAGCACCTGACGGCTGTTGAGGGCGATGATCCGGGAGGTGAAGTCCAGGGTCTCCCGGGTCTCGGTGTAGGTGCCCGTGACCACCGCGTAGGCCTTGTTGTCCTGGCTGATCTTCTCGATATCCCGGGAGAGGATGAATTCACCCTGATCCTGACGGATCGCCAGACTTTTGCGCAGCTTGGGCTCCACCACGGTGAAACCCTGCTGGGTCAGCCGGGAGGCCACATGATCGGCCATCAGGTTGCCCAGCTCCGAGGTGCTGTCCAACTGGTTGCGGTTGACGAAACTGGTCACCAGGATCGGCTTGCGCTGATGAAACGAGGGGTGATTCTTGCGCAGCTCCGCCACCAGGGCGTCGGTGAGCGCATGACTCATGCGAATGAGATCCACTTCGCTTTGGACCACGGTCGGAGCGTTGGGTTGACCTTGAAAGGCGCCAGGGGCGCACCCACCCATGAGGGCGGCGAGTGCCAGAGTGGCGAGACCGGAGTGGATTTTCTTCATGTGAATTACGTTTCCTCGCAGGGCAGAATGCTTTATTTGAACCCGTCCTTGATGTTGGCCTTGTCACGGGCGGCCTCTTTGGTGATGAGTCCTTTGGTCAGCAGTTCTTGCAAGCATTGTTCCAATGTTTGCATGCCCAATGCCCGACCGGTCTGGATGGCGGAGTACATCTGGGCCACCTTGTTTTCCCGGATCAGGTTGCGGATGGCCGGAGTGCCCACCAGAATCTCATGGGCGGCGATGCGTCCACCCCCTTTTTTCTTCAACAGATTCTGGGAGATGATCGCCCGGACCGATTCGGATAGCATGGTGCGGATCATGTCTTTTTCCGCAGCCGGGAAGACATCCACGATGCGGTCGATGGTCTTGGCCGCCGAGGTGGTGTGCAGGGTGCCAAAGACCAGATGGCCGGTTTCGGCGGCGGTCAGGGCCAGGCGGATGGTTTCCAGATCGCGCATTTCCCCCACCAGGATCACATCCGGATCCTCGCGCAGGGCGGAACGCAGGGCAGCGGCAAAATTCCGGGTATCCCGATGCACCTCCCGCTGGTTGATGAGACATTTTTTTGACTCGTGGACAAACTCGATGGGATCCTCCATGGTGAGGATGTGTCCGTATTCGGTTTTGTTCTTGTAGTCGATCATGGCGGCCAGGGTGGTGGATTTTCCCGAACCGGTGGGGCCGGTGACCAGCACCAGTCCCCG
The DNA here is from genome assembly GCA_015232245.1 of Magnetococcales bacterium. GTDB lineage: Bacteria > Pseudomonadota > Magnetococcia > Magnetococcales > Magnetaquicoccaceae > Magnetaquiglobus. The sequence continues at coordinate 14,832 of JADGAB010000031.1, forward strand.
GGGGGTTTCGGAAAACTCCTTGAATATCTCCGGGGTGCCGAGTTGCTCCAGACTCAGGATCTCCGAGGGAATGGTGCGGAACACCGCCGCCGGTCCCCGGTGCTGGTTGAAGGCGTTGACGCGGAAACGGGCCAGACCGGGCACAGGAAAGGAGAAGTCGCATTCGTACTCCTCTTCGAAGGTTTTGCGCTGCTTGTCGTTCATGATATCGTAGACCATCCCCTTGACATCATCGGCTTCCAGGGGGGGGACATCGATACGCCGGATCTCTCCGTCCACCCGGATGAGGGGCGGCATGCCGGCGGAAATGTGCAGATCCGAGGCCCGGCTGCGGACGCTGAAGGCCAGCAGTTCGGAAATATCGACTTTTTTGGACATGGAACTCTCCCGCTTCATGTGTGCCGGCTTTATAAGGTATCGAAAAACGATTGCGTTTCGCGTCAATGCGAAGGATGATCATAGCCTGAATCGAGGCGTTCGGGCAACCGTGGTATCGACTTTTTGACAGCTTTGCAAGGAGTGTTACAAGACAATGGCACTGGATACGGATCGGGCCAAGGCCCTGGAAGTGGCCATCTCGCAGATCGAGCGGCAGTATGGCAAGGGATCCATCATGCGGATGAGCGCCGCGGCGGTGGCGGATGTGCCGGTGTTCTCCACCGGTTCACTGAGTGTGGATCTGGCGCTGGGGATCGGAGGATTGCCCCGGGGACGGGTGGTGGAGGTGTTCGGTCCCGAGGCGTCCGGTAAGACCACGCTGGCGCTGCATGTGGCCGCCGAGGTGCAAAAGGCCGGCGGCGTGGCCGCCTTCGTGGATGCGGAACACGCCCTGGATCCCGCCTATGCCCGGCGTCTTGGGGTGGATATCGATCAGTTGCTCATCAGCCAGCCCGATACCGGCGAGCAGGCGCTGGAGATCGTGGACATGCTGGTGCGCTCCGGGGCCGTGGATCTGGTGGTGGTGGACTCGGTGGCCGCCCTGACTCCCAAGGCCGAACTGGAAGGGGAGATGGGCGACTCCCACATGGGTCTGCAGGCCCGTCTGATGTCCCAGGCGCTGCGCAAACTCACCGGCTCCATCAACCGCTCCCAGGCCGTGGTGCTGTTCATCAACCAGATCCGCCAGAAGATCGGTGTGTCGTTCGGCAACCCGGAAACCACCACCGGTGGCAATGCCCTGAAGTTCTACGCCTCGGTGCGCCTCGACATCCGGCGCATCGGCGCCCTGAAAGACAAGGAACAGGTGGTGGGTGCCCGCTGCAAGGTCAAGGTGGTGAAGAACAAGCATGCCCCGCCCTTCCGCACCGTGGAGTTCGACATCAACTACGGCGAGGGGATCTCCCTGGAAGGGGAGGTGCTGGACATGGCCGTGGAGGAGAAGATCATCGAGAAATCCGGCGCCTGGTTCTCCCTGGACGGGGATCGGATCGGCCAGGGACGGGAGAACGTCAAACTCTATCTTCGGGACAATCCGGAGATGTTGCACTCTCTGGAAGACCGGCTGCGGGTCCATTTCGGACTGCCTCCAAAACAGGGCGGCGAGGGGACGGCCAGCATGAGCGGTGGTCTGGCCTCTCCCAAGGCGGGTGGGACCAAAAGTGGCGGACGGTCCAAACCGGCGGCCTCCAAGTCTTCCGCCGCCGCGGATGACGCCTATGAATCGGATGGAGGGGATGGTTGAACCCTGAATCCGGCGTCATTGTCGATGCCCCGCTGCGGCTGGAACTGGAGACCCGCTATCTCGCCTACGCCCTTTCCACCATCATCAGCCGCTCTCTGCCCGATGTGCGCGATGGACTGAAACCGGTCCATCGCCGCATCCTCTTTGCCATGCGCGCCCTGAACCTGGATCCGGGTTCGGCCTACAAGAAATCCGCGCGGGTGGTGGGGGACGTGATCGGCAAGTTCCATCCCCACGGGGATCAGGCCGCCTATGACGCCATGGTGCGTCTGGCCCAGGAGTTCGCGGTACGCTATCCCCTGGTGGATGGCCAGGGGAACTTCGGCAACATCGACGGCGATGCCGCGGCGGCCATGCGGTATACCGAAGCGCGCCTGACCGTGGCCGCCCGGGCCATGCTGGAAGACCTGAACCTGGATGTGGTGGATTTCGTCGCCACCTACGACGGCTCCCTGGAAGAGCCCACGGTTCTGCCCTCCCGTTTTCCCAATCTTCTGGCCAACGGCTCCACCGGCATCGCGGTGGGCATGTCCACTTCCATCCCGCCCCACAACGTGGGGGAGATCCTCGACGCCTGTCTCAAGCTGATCCGGGAACCGGATGCCACGGTGGATCAACTTCTGGAGATCCTCCCCGGACCGGATTTTCCCACCGGCGGGGTGCTCATGGCGGATCGAGGGGAGCGGCTGGCGGTCTATGAGAGTGGCCGGGGGTCGTTGCGGCTTCGGGCCCGGGTGATCCGGGAGGATCTGCCCCGGGGTGCCTGGCGGCTGGTGGTGACGGAAATTCCCTATCAGGTGCCCAAGTCCCGCCTGATCGAAAGAATCGCCGAGTTGATCGTCGAACACAAATGCATGTTCCTGGAGGATGTGCGGGACGAGTCGGACGAACAGTTGCGCATCGTGCTGGAACCCCGTTCCAGCCGGATCGATCCGGAAATGGTGCTGGCCTATCTGTACAAGAATACCGACCTGGAAACCCGGGTGACGATGAACTTCAATGTCATCGATCATGGGCGTCCCCGGGTGCTGGATCTGGCCAGTCTGCTGAAAGCCTGGCTGGCGCATCGATTCACCGTGCATGTGCGTCGCGCCCGGTTCGAGTTGGCCCGCATCGGCGAACGGCTCCATCTGCTGGCCGCCCATCTGATCGCCCATCTCAACATCGACGAGGTGGTGGCCATCATCAAGGAGCACGACGATCCGGCTCCGGTGCTGATGCGCCGCTTTGAACTGGACAAGGAACAGGCCGAGGCCATTCTGAATCTTCGCCTGCGGGCTTTGCGTCGCCTGGAGGAGATGGAAATCCGCAAGGAGACGGCGGAAAAAGAGGCCCGGGCCGAAGAGTTGCGGGCCATGCTGGCCGAGGATCGGCTGATGTGGTCGGCCATCGAAGGGGAGTTGCGCAAGACCCGTCAGGAGTTCGCCGATCCGCGCCGCACCGAGCTGGCGGGTGCGCCGCCTCTGGAAGTGGTGCTCAAACCCGAGGATCTCACTCCGAGGGATGCCCTGACCGTGATCCTCTCCCGCAAGGGTTGGGTGCGCACCGTGCGGGGACACGAGGAGATTGTCGAGGAGAAATTGCGCTTCAAGGGCGAGGACAGCCTGCTGATGGCCATCAAGGCCCATGCCAATGATCAGATCACCTTTGTCACCGCCTCGGGCAAAGCCTATAGCATGCTGGCCGACCGGCTGCCCGCGGGCAAGGGGTTCGGCGATCCTTTGACCGTGTTGTTCAACATGGAAGGGGGCGACGCGGCGGTCTGGGTCATGGCTGTGGATCCGGAAGCGGAATATTTTGTCGTCACCCGTCTGGGACAGGGATTTCGGGTCTCCGGCGCGGACCTGATCGCCAGCCGCAAGGATGGCAAGCAGTGGCTGACCCTGAAACCGAACGATGTTCTGCTTCATTTGCACCCGGTGCGGGGCGGCGAGGTGGCGGCCATCAGTCGGGGTCGCAAGATGCTGGTCTGCTCCCTGGAGGAGTTTCCCGTTCTTGCCCGGGGACAGGGGGTGCGGATCCAGTTTCTGTTGTCGGATGAGGTGCTGTTGGATGCGATCACTTTCCGTCCCGAGGATGGGGTGACTTTGGATACAGGCAAACGGCAGAAGAATTTTGCCGACTTGACGCTGTGGCGTGGGCGTCGCGCCACCCGTGGGGCCATGTTGCCGCATGGCTTTCTCTCTGGCGCGGTGTTTGTCGGGACCGGGATTTCGCCTCTGGATGCGGGCAAGGGGTATACCCGGGAGATGTTCTAGCACGACCTGCCGCTCCGACTGCGTTGATGCCAGGCAGAGGTGTTTCCTGAAGATTCGCAAGAAAAAAAATCTTGACAATGCTGACTGGGCGGTTGATGATTGCAAAATCTATAGAATCAGTGAATCGCCAAACCGAGCAATCCAAACAGACCGATATCATTACCATTGTGCCCAGGCGCAACACCATCACATTCCGTAGAAGACTATGATCCGTTTGCCGGGTGTGTCCAAATTTTTCTAATGTTTTCTTAAACAGGGAGTTTGTGAACAATGAGACAGTTGGGTTTTCAATTCAAAAACAGTGGTACCCTTTTGGCGTTGGCCGGGGCGGTTGCCCTGGTGGTGGGAACGGCGGCTTGCGGTGGCGGCGGCGGCTCTTCGTCCTCCTCCACCTCCACGACCGGTAACGCCGTGGACGGCTATCTGATTGGTTGTACCGTCCGTTCCGATGATGGCAAAACCACGGTGACGGTTGCTCCGAAGGGTTCCTACACCTTTACCCCGGCGGTTACCGGCAAGGTGACCCTGGTGGGTGGTGGCACTTGTGTTGACAAGGGTGCGGATGGCAACGGCAATACCGCGTTCAATGGCGTGTTGACGGCTCCGGCCTCCAGCACCGGTTCGGGCGTCATCTCCCCGCTCTCCACCATGGTGCAGAATATCATCGACAAGAATCCGGGCATGACCGTGGCTACGGCCAACAGCCAGGTGATCACCGCTCTGCAGAACCAACTCGGTGTTACGGTGACTGCCGGCACGGATCTGAGCTCGTATGATCCCCTGGCAACCTATAATTCCTCGACGACCAACACCTTGGCCAAACAGTTGCTGAACGTGAGCCAGACCATCGGTACCCTGGTGAGCAGTCAGTCTGCGGTCACGTCCATCGAGTCGCTCAAGACGACTCTGACGAATAATGGCGTCGCGGATATCACGACGACCATCCTCAATGCGGCCCCGACCACCCTGGTGGCCAACACGGTCAGCACCATCGCCACTAGTTCCGCCAAGAGCGGCGCCTTCATCGTGCAGCCCACCATCACCCTGACCGATTACGTCTCCAGCGTTGCCACGCCCCAGACCATCGCCCAGACCGTGGCTTCCGGCACCCTGACCGCCAATGTGGCCACGGCCCTGAATGCCACCAACTTGAGCAATGTGGGTAAGGGCACCGGGACTGCCCCGACCATCAACTTCACCCTGGCCGCGCTGCCCGGCACCACCGCCGCTCCGGTGAATGGTACGGCTGCGGTGAGCGCTCTCCTGGTGGATGGCGCGGATCTGACCCGCACCGCCGGCGAACGTTATCTCATGGCGGAAACCACCTACAACGGGTCCAGCGACGGCACCACCCTTACCCTGACCGCTCCGGCAGGGGG
>JADGAB010000320.1 GCA_015232245.1 Magnetococcales bacterium
CGGAGATGAAGTGCGCGGGATGGAAGAGGATCAGGAGAAAAAATTGCATGCCCTCTTGGGTCAGGAGGGGGATGCGGGGGACAAGGCCGCCCTGGCGGCGAAACTGGCCAAGATCGAAGAGCGGGCGTTGAAGGCGATCAAGGCCGTGACCATGCTGGCGGCCTTCCGGGAGGGGCGCATCGCCGAAAAGGAGATCTTCAACTCCAAAGGGCAGGACGACAAGCAGATCCAGCGCAACCTGGAGAACATGAACAATGTTTTGAATGTCGCCAAAGCGTTGCGTCCCACCTTTACCGGTCAGGTCAATATCGATCAAATCACCAAGATTATCAATTCTGTAGAAAATTATCAGAAAGAGATGGCCGACATCCTCGGGACGCTGCACGCTCAGAACAACCTGGAAAAGGAGATGAACGGTTTCCGTAAGGCAGCGGAAAAGGGGATCGACGAGATCAACGCGCAGCAGAAAAAACTGGCCGAAGAGCAGATCGTGACGGTCAATCATTTCACCGTCGGGGCGAGTGGCGCTGCGGTGCTGCTGGGTGTTCTGATCGGCTTTCTTATCACCCGTTCCGTCACCCGCGCCCTGACCCGGGGCGTGACGTTTGCCCAGAGCATTGCCCATGGGGATCTCACCGCCACCATCGATCTGGAACAGAAAGACGAGATCGGTCAACTGGCGCAAGCCATGAAGGAGATGGTGGTCAAACTCCGGGAGGTGATCGGCGAGGTCTCTACGGCCGCTGTTCAGGTCTCTTTCGGCAGCGGCCAGATTTCCGGTACCGCCCACTCCCTTTCCCAGGGCGTGACCGAACAGGCTGCCTCGGTGGAGACCACCTCAGCAGCTCTTGCGGCCATCACCGGGAGTTGCCAGCTCAATACCGACAGCTCCAACTCCACCCAGAATCTTGCTTTGAAGGCTTCCCAGGATGCGGCCCAGGGGGGGCAGGCAGTCAATCAAGCGGTGAACGCCATGAAAGAGATCGCCTCGAAGATCAGCATCATCGAGGAGATCGCCCGTCAGACCAATCTGTTGGCCTTGAACGCCGCCATCGAGGCGGCCCGGGCCGGGGAACACGGCAAGGGGTTTGCCGTGGTTGCCGCCGAGGTGCGCAAACTGGCTGAACGCAGCCAGACCGCTGCCGGGGAGATCAGTCATCTGTCCGCCTCCAGCGTCAGCGTCTCCGAGCACGCGGGCGCCATCATCGGCAAGCTGGTGCCGGATATCCAGGAGACCGCCAATCGCATTCAGGGGATCGCCGAATGCAGCCGTCAGCAGCGGGATGGCATTGCCGATATCGGTCAGTCGATCCAGCAACTGGAAAAGGTGGTGCAGCAGACAGCGGGTTCCTCCGAGGAGTTGGCGGCTACCGCAGAAGAGTTGAATGCCCAGGCCGACAAGATGGCCGATGCCATCGCCTATTTCAATGTCGGTCAAGGGAGCGGGAACAGGAGAGTTCCCGGGCGACCTCAGCCGAAGGCAGTCATCAAGACCCTGCCAGCCCCTGCGCGTCAGATCGGGACAGTGAAACAAATGTCCCATCAGGCAACCCGTATGGATGATGAATTCGAAACTTTCTGATATCCTCTGAACCATTCCGGCAGTGCGCCATCTCCCGCCCGGTTGCGGCGGGGGTGGCAGCACGCTTACATGTGAATGCGTACACTTGAGGATGGTTCCGGCATGTTGTTCCAATCAAGCCTGATGTCGATCGAGGAGTTTCTGGCCAATCCCACGGAGCCGGTGGTCATCGATCTGCGGGGGGGGCCGGCGACGGATCCGGCCATTCCCGGTTCGGTGCGGATCTACGTGCTGGAGCTGGAAGAACATCCGGAGGCTTTTGTCCGGAGATTCTCCGGTCCGGGGAACAAACGTCCCGTGCTGCTCTACTGCAGCAAGGGGGATTCGAGTCGGTACATGCAAGAGAAATTCTCCGGCAAGCTGCCCATCCGGAGCCTGCAGGGAGGCATGGTCTCCTATCTGACCAGCGTCTCCCGTCTGTTGCACGAGCATCCGTACGAAGATTCGAAAAAACGCGGCGATACCATGGTGCGTTTGCTGTCGGTGCTCACCGACGGCGCGACCGATCCGGCCACTTTCCGCAAGATCGTGGAGCGTCTGTTGCGCTGCACTCCGAATCCAAAATTCAAAAAACTGTTGCGTTGACGGCACGTTCGGACCCTGGCATGAAACTCACCTCCCGGGATCTTCCCCAGCGACTCAAACAGGAGGGCGTCCCCTGCGCCATGCTGCTTTATGGTCAGGAGCAGGGATTGGCGGCCCGGCACGCCACCCTGGTCCGACGCGGGGTGCTCAGCGCCGAGGACGAGGAGATGGACGCGGAGAGCCATCACGGCGGGGATCTGGACATGGGCCGTTTTTTAAGCGGCTGCAATGCCTTTCCGTTTCTGGCCAAACGGCGGCTGGTGCTGCTGAAGGATGCCGATCAACTGGCCGCGCCGGCCCGGGATGTGGTGATCAAATATCTCAAATCCCCCTCTCCAACCTCGGTGCTGGTGGTGCTGGCCGGTCCAATGGAGGCCAGAAACCTTTTGAGAAAGAGCTTCGAGGCCCACAAAACCGCCTGGTGTGTCCCCTATTATCCCCTGGAGGGCCGGGATTTGTCCGGTTGGCTCCGTACCACGCTGCGGGAGCAGGGGTTCGCCGCGGACGAGGAGGCGGTGACACTCATGACCGAACGCCTCGAAGGGGATGCCCGCCACGCGGAATCCGAACTGGAGAAACTCGTTTTGTATCTCGGGGAGCGGCGTCGCGTCACCCTGGAGGATGTGCTGGAGTCGGTGGGTGGCTCCGGGAGTCAGAACAGCTTCACCCTGACCGCCGCGATGTGCAACGGTCGGCCCGGTCCGGCGCTGACGATTCTCGATGGATTGCTGGATGCCGGCGAGGAGCCGTTGGGCCTTTTGGGCATGATCGTGCAGCGGCTGCGGCGGCTGATCCAGGCCGGGGACCGGCTCGGTCGCGGGGAGAATCCGGAGGCGGTGGCCGCGGCGTTGCAGGTCTTCTGGAAGGAGAAGGCGGAGTTCTTCAGTCAGGTGCGGACGATTCCCGTCCGGCGTCTGGCCAATGGGCTGCTGCGCTGTCAGGAGGCGGACCGGGAACTCAAAAGCGGAGGAGATCCGCGCCGGGTCATGGAGCGTCTGGTGATGGGGCTGGCCCGTTCCCTGAACGGAGATCCCGCATCCGGTGGCGCATCAGGACAAACAGCAGCAGCACCCCGGCGATTCCTGTCGCCGTAAAGGAAAAGATCCGACCCTGCATGGCGTCGTAGGCCGAGCCTCCCAGAACCGGTCCCACGCTGCGTCCCAGGGCGCTCATGGACTGAAACAGCCCGAGCATGGCCCCCTGGGAGGCCGGATCGGTGTTCAGACTGGTCAGGCCGGAGAGGGATGGATGGATCAGTCCGCTCCCCAGGGCAATCAGGGCCAAGGCGGTCAGGATCATCGGCCAGCCGTCGGGCCGGAGGGTGAACAGGCCGGTGATCACCAGGGCCAGACCGAGCATTCCCGCCCGTTTCTCCCCGATCCGGGGCATCAGGCGGCGCACCACGCCCCCCTGGGTGAACACCGCGATCACACCGACAAAGGTGAAGATCCAGCCGGTGGTGGTCATGTTCCAGTGCATTCGGTCCTTGCCCCACAAGGGCA
>JADGAB010000321.1 GCA_015232245.1 Magnetococcales bacterium
TTCCCACTTTAAGGGTACGGGCCGATTCAAAAAATTTCCGGATAGTGGTGGGCCAGGCGTTGTAGCGGCTCTCCGGCACCCGATAGGCGACCTCGACGTAATCCGCCGGGTCTTCGCCGGACTCCTCGATTTTCCCGACCAGTTCGGCCAGCTTCTCCTGGTCCCATTCCGGCTTTTTGGGCAGGTCGGCGATGACCACGAACGGACCATCCTCGAAGCGGACGATGCCGGTGGGTTTGTCGTTCTGGTTGCGGACCAGGGCGGCCCGGTCGCCATAGCGATGGGCGATGGCCTCATCCAGACTGGCCTTGATCGCCTTGGCGCGGTTCAGGTGCGCTTCGGCCTGCTCCAGGAGCGATGCGAGGAGTGCCACATCAAAAGCGGCCACCTGTTCGATCGGCAGTTCCGGCAGGGTGTGGATGGGAACGTTTGTATTCATTTTGTGTCTCCTGGTTGTTGAAGCCTGTTGGATGTAAAAAGGTGATTGATCTCATCCAGCCTGAATGAGACAGGTTTGAGTCGTTGGCGGCAGATATCGAAGATAACGGGCATGGATGTGCCGCAAAGCCTGTTCTGGATTGATGTCCAGCAACTCGCAAATGAAGCCGAACCCGCCGACCTGCATGGACCTGTTGTGAAAATATTTCTTGATGTGGACCGCTTCGGCTCGAAAGTTGGGGTCATCCCAAAGCTCAGGATTTTTGCTGCCTTTTCTTGCCAGATGTGCAGCATCCTTGATGGCACGGATGAGTACTGCAATCCATAAATCTACTTCAGGATTAATTTTATTTACTAAAGTAATTTGTTGTGACAATAAGGCTATGCTGGATGATGTATCCATTGCCAATTCCTCATTCGCTATTTGAAGAAACCGTTGCTTCAACGACCGTTTGTCGAAGTCTCCATCCTCGTGACCGGCCTTGTGTCGTGCTGCCAGTCCATCACAAGATCTCCAGGGTTGCGCTTGCAGCGAGATGCTTTTCACTGCATGTCGATCGTTGTTGAATCTCTATAGCGCAACCAGAGTGCCAGCTTTTGAATTGTTAATTTTAATGAATGATATCAACCAGCTTAAAGAAGAGAAGCCGCCCATGGCGACATGCCTGGGTCTGTCTGGATGGGGGTCCGGCCTGGGCTATACGCCTTTGAATGCCGTGCCTGGGAATTTGAACGCCGTACCGAGTTTTTGAACGGTTCTGTCGGGGAATTGGAATGCGCTGTCGGGGAATTGGAATGGATGGAAGGGGAAAAGTTGAACGGCCCGACCCGTATGAGGTGGGGGTGTGATTGGCGTGCTGGCAGGGATCTGGTGGGGATTTGAACGGTGCGGCACCCAGACGGACTGGACCGGGGAATTTGAACGTGGTGGTACTCAGATGGCAGACCATGGAATTGAAGCAGTGCTGGAAAATTTGAATAGCGACAAGCAGATATCCTCTCGATCAACCCGCCAGAGAGGAAACCACGGCGGGAACCCTGAAGCGGAGAGAGGAAACCACGGCGGGAACCATGGCGTCTCCGGGGGAGGAGAGAGGAAACCACGGCGGGAACCATGGCGTCTCCGGGGGAGGAGAGAGGAAACCAAGGCGGGACCATCCGCCGTGCTCGCCCCAGTTCCCGCCTTGGTTCCGCCGAAGCATGACCTCTGGGGCAGGTTGTATTCTTGAACGCAGTCTCAGCGTTCAGGAGGGAATCATGGCCAGTTCCAGTTTCACCACCATCATCGGCAGCAGCAAGATCATGCGGGAGACCCTGGCGAAAGCCGAACGGGTGGCTCGTACCTCGCTGCCTGTCATGGTCACCGGAGAAACCGGGACTGGCAAGGAGTTGTTCGCCCGCTTCCTGCACAGCCACAGCCCTCGGGCAGAACGCCCCTATGTGGCGATCAACTGTGCGGCCATTCCGAGCGAATTGCTGGAATCGGAACTCTTCGGTCACAAGAAAGGTGCCTTCAGTGGCGCACAGGCGGATCGGGATGGTTTGTTCGTTCAGGCAGATGGCGGAACCCTTTTCCTGGATGAAATCGGCGATATGCCCTTGCCTCTTCAAGCCAAGATTCTCCGGGTGCTTCAGGAAGGGGAAGTCCGTCCTCTGGGGGATAATCGGGTGGCCGGGTTTTGGCCATGCTGGTGAACCAAGGAATCATGACACCTGATGGTGTGGGCTTCAGACCCTGCAGATGCTGACCGGCATCTGCAAAAATGCCAGAGCGGCCATCCTTGGCGATTTGAGCATGGGATGCCGCTCTGGAGGAATGACCACATGCATCCTATAGAACGCAGACCTGACCGGACCTATTGAAAACTTTTTATCTTTGTTGCAAAGTCTCGGATTCTGACGTCGGAATGTCGCTCCAGGAGTTCATGGCCGATGTTGTCGATCTTTATACTTAGGTTGATCCGGTAGCTTCCTTTCTTGTCGTTGTCATAAAAAAGCATCTCATGTGGCAAAAAGGGAGCAATCGAGGTGTTCAGAAGAGAGATAAGCTTGAAGCCTTCCTCATCTTTTGCGCCCAGATCATTTTTGTGGACCCATCCTCGATCATTCTGCAACCTGCCCATCACCAACCGCATCAAAAGCACCAATTGGACGTCTGGCAGAAAACAGGGTTTGCCATTGATGACAATCCCCGTGCGCTTCCCATGGGCCTCGCCGGTGATGGACAACAGGATTGCCGGAGAGACGCTTTTTTGATTGGCTTGGATGGTCGGGTCAACTGCTGCACATGCCGCCGCCATTACCGTCTTGCAAGAGCCATGATGGATCCGATGGCTTTTGCGCAGACAACTCATAATTTTCTCAGATACGCTTGGAATGTTGGAACCTAACGGCTTCAGCAGAAAGTCGTCCGCACCGTTTTGCAGGCACTCGACGATGTCCTGGCTCTCCTTGGCCTGGCCGCTCATGACCAAAATCTGCAAATGATGATGATCCTGCTGATTCCGAACCGGGAATCGCTCCCGGAGCATACGCAGCAAAGTCTTGCCCACCTCCACCCGGGGGCGAATGGATTCAGAGGTAATCTTGATCTGCAGGTCCAGAAAGACAAAACAGAATTCTCTGCTTGCCATCAACTCCATCGCCTCTTCCTGGGAGGGGACGTTCACCATATCATGTCCCAACGAACGGAGCAGTTCATGCAATTCCCTGGCGATCTCCAGGTCGTCTTCGACCACCAGGGCGACATGTCGGCTGTTCGACTCGTTTACCATTCTCGCACCTCCTGCTCCCTGGGAAGCGTGATGGCCACCTTGGTGCCTTGCCCCCTGGTGCTTTCCAGGTAGACGGCGCCACCGTGGTCCGACTCGATGATCTTCTTGGCAATGGCCAACCCGAACCCGGTGCCGTGGGGCTTGCTGGTGGCAAACAGCATAAAGGCGTCGCCGACCGCCTCTTTGGACATGCCGCAGCCATGATCTGTGATTGTCATGTGCACGCGGGAGCCGTTATACATGGTGGCCTCCACCAGGATTTCCGGCGGTCGTTGCGTCCCGGCATAAGCCTCCACGCTGTTTTGAATGATGTTGGTCAAGGCCTGCAACAACAAATGACGGTTGCTTTCGACGATGATATCCGGTGCGATCCAGTGATGTCCGGTTAGAAAATTGCATCAAGAACATGCAAATTTCTTTTTAAAAATCTGATGTTAGCTTCACTTT
>JADGAB010000322.1 GCA_015232245.1 Magnetococcales bacterium
GCACGTGATAGGCAAACACCGTGGCCCCTTTTTCCCGGGAATGGGCATGTTTCAATTGCTTGACCAGATCGTGGCCATAAAAGATGTTGTCCCCCAGCACCAGGGCGCTGGGTTGACCGGCGACGAACGACCGGCCAATGATGAACGCCTGGGCCAGACCATCCGGAGAGGGTTGCACCGCGTATTGAATGGTCATGCCCCAACGGGAGCCGTCCCCGAGGAGTTCGGCGAAACGGGGGGTGTCGTGGGGGGTGGAGATGACCAGAACTTCCCGGATGCCTGCCAACATCAGGGTGGTCAGGGGGTAGTAGATCATCGGTTTGTCGTAGACCGGCATCAACTGCTTGGAGACCGCCTGGGTCACCGGATAAAGCCGGGTTCCGGAGCCTCCGGCCAGGATGATCCCCTTGCGGTACGCTTTGCCAAAAGCCTGCCTGCCCATGATCGCATCACCCCAAATACAAGAGTTCAATGAGAAAAGCCGTTTACGCCATGTTCGGGACCAACGAAATTATATAATGGAGATTGTGTTTTGCCCACAAACAAAATACCCTTGGAAAATTGGACGCGACTCGGAAGCGTCACCCGAAAAAATTCCTTCCATCCCCTGAAGTCAAGGAGTCGGAGTATGTGTGAACAACATTGTTGGACCCGTCGCAAAATGCTCACGGGCATGGCTGCGGCTGCCGGCGTGCTCATGTTGCCGAAATTCCCCTTCGCCGCCGACGCCAAACACGCGGGCGCCCCCACCATGAGTCCGGAGCAGGCCCTGCAACTGCTCAAGGAGGGTCATGCCCGGTTTCTGTCCGGCAAACCGGAGCGCCCCAACCTCACCCCGCAACGGATCGCCGAGACCTTTTCCAACGGTCAACATCCTTTTGTCGCCGTCATCTCCTGCTCCGACTCCCGGGTGCCGGTGGAACACATTTTTGATCGTGGCATCGGCGACATGTTCGTGATCCGGGTGGCGGGAAACGTGGCCCACACCGACGAAATCGCCACCGCCGAATATGGCGTGGGCCATCTCCACATCCCCCTGATTCTGGTGCTCGGTCACACCAAGTGCGGCGCGGTGACCGCGGTGGTCAAGGGAGAGGTGGTGGGGGGCAACATTCCCACCCTGGTGGAGAGCATCGGTCCGGCGGCGGATCGGGCCAAGGCCAAGGGGCTCAAAGGGGATGAACTGATCGCCGACGCCATCCGGGAGAATGTGGGAGAATCGATTCAGGATCTTCTGGCCCACAGCCAGGAGTTGTCCCACATGCGTCAGGAGGGCAAGGTCAAGATCGTGGGGGCCGTCTATCACATCGAAAACGGCACCATGGAGTGGTTGTCCTGAAGCCTCTGCCGATCCATTCTCCAGGCCGCATCCGCATGTTCCGGCATGCGGCCTGGAGAATGGATCAATCCGGATCGCCACCGCGCTCCCGGCGCATGGCCTCCAGAAGGTCCATCAAGGCATCCACCGCCTCCCGCTCTCCCTGGATGGCCAATACCAGGGAGCCGGCGCAATCATCCACGCCTCCGGCGGCCACGAGTGTGGCCTCGGCCCGGCCCTCCGACAGAATCCCTGCCGCCACCACCTCGGTGATCACGGTGGCCGAGCCCGCCAGGATCGGCATATACCCCACCGGCGTTCCCATGACCCGAAAGGTCCGCCCCTGTCCCAGCAGGCGGCAGGCGGCGGAAACCGAAGGGATCAATTTGCCCAGGGAGACCGGAACGATCAACTCTCCTCCCCGGGCCATGAGAATGGCCATGGCCGCCCCGATGGTGCCCCCCGTGGGAGAGGCCATGAGCACCGCCACATTCCCCTCCGGATCGATGGCGTTGGCCCCCTTGATGTAGATGTCCCCGGCCTCGAACCTCTCCAGCAGCGGCGCGGGCCAGCCCCGGCTGACCTGACCCGCTTCGAACAGATAGGGGCCAGGCCCCCGGGTGGCTTTCGGGGTCTCCCCCAGCGCCCCGTCCCGGATCCACCCCACGGCAAAGCTCTCCCGGCCCGGATCCTCCCCGAGCAGGGCGGTTGCCACGTGCCGGGTGGTGGTGCCTCCGACGATCACCATGCGACCCCGTTGCAGCCGTTCCCGCACCGCCGGAAGACGGGCGACCGCCAATCCGATGAGTCTGCGTCCCTCCCCGGGGCGCAGCACCGCCACAGCCGATACCGGATCCTGTTTCATGGTATCACTCCTTGAAGCAAAGGCAATCCCGCTACGCCTCGGGCTGCAACAGCGCCTGAATGACAATGCCCGCCAGGGTCATGCCGAAAAGCGCGGGCAGATAACTGATGGTCCCGTTGACCGCCCGGGGTCGTCCGGTGGGAGTGGGTTCCGGAGGCAAAGGTTCGGCGGGGGGTTCGGTGGACCAGACCGCCCGTATGCCCCGCCCCTGCCCGCGCCGGTGCAGACGCCTGCGCACCTCCCGGGCCAAAGGACAGATGGTGGAGTCCATCACATCCCCCACCTGCAGACGGGTGGGATCAAGTCGCCCTCCGGCCCCCATGCTGCTGGCCACCGCCAATCCCCGGGCCCGGGCCTCGATCAACAGATTGACCTTGGAGTTCAGACTGTCGATGGCATCCACCACCCAATCGGGCCGGGCCAGATCCAAAGTCTCCCCGGTGATGGCCGGGGTGAGAAAACGATCCAGCAGGGTCAATTCACACGCCGGATTGATCTCGGCCAGGCGACGTCCCAGCACATCGACCTTTTTCTCTCCCAGAGTGGCCAGGGTGCTGGCCATCTGCCGGTTCAAATCCGTGGGAGAGACCACATCGTGATCCAGAAGCGTCAACCGGCCAATACCCGCCCGACCCAACGCCTCGGCGGCGAATCCTCCCACGCCTCCCAGCCCCACCAGCAGCACGCTGGCCCGACGCAACCGTTCCACCCCGGCGGCCTGCACCAGAATCTCCGTACGTGTGAACAAACCTGGTTCTGCCATGCTCTCCTCGTTTCAAACCCATCCCAACAGATCGCGGGCATTGGCCGTGGTGATTTCCCTCATCCGTTCCGGCGCCACCCCGCGCAATGCCGCCAGGGTCGCCACCACCTCGGAAAGAAACGCCGGTTCGTTGCGCTCCCCCCAATGACCGGCGGGGGAGAGATCCGGGGCATCGGTCTCCACCACCAGGGCGCCCTCGGACAACCCGACCGCCACCTGACGGATGCGTCGGGCCCGCTCCAGGGTCATCACCCCGCCGAATCCCAGCTTGAACCCCTGTTTCACATACTCCCTGCCCTGCTCCAGACTGCCACCAAAGGCGTGGACAATCCCCCCCCGGGAGAATCCCAACCGCCGGATCAGGGCCAACACCGGTTCATGGGCCCGCCGCACATGGAGAATCACCGGCAGACCGTGACGATGGGCCAATTGCATCTGCAGTTCCAGCAGGGCCAACTGGGCGGGGAAACTCTCCGGCGGCATCAGGTAATCCAGACCGATCTCCCCCACCGCCACAGGCCGAAGACGGGTCAGCCAGCCATTCAGGGCCGCTTCCACCTCCCCGGGATCCGCCGGATGATCGGCCAGAAACACCGGATGCAGGCCCAGGGCGATCCGCAGGGTGTCGCTCTCCAAGGCCGCCACCCGGGAGAAATCCTGTAACCGCACCCCGGGGACCACCATTCCAA